>CAYYWS010000025.1:8166-16961 GCA_964473955.1 uncultured Paraperlucidibaca sp.
TTGGCAGCAGTGTGAACATGGTCAATTTTTTCTACCCAGTGGTACTTTTGCAGTGCCACCGCATTAAAACCACCCATTTCACCCATCATCATAAATGACGGTTGCAGGCCGGCTAATTTTTCAACCGTGGAGTCTGGCTTGATGAACTCATCTTCTGCCAACACGACCTGACCATTTAAATCTTTTACTGGCACAACAGAGCCTTTGAAATAGCCCTGTGCACGTGCATTTGCCGCACGCTTTTGTGACTCAACAGCGTAAGCATCCACATCAGTGCGACTAAAGCCTTCTAAAGTGGCGATTAAATCTGCGCCAATACCTTGCGGCACAAAGCTGGTTTCTAAGTTGGTTGCTGGATCCATAGCCCATGCACCACCATCCGAACCCATGGGAATGCGTGACATACACTCAACACCACCCACAACCACAAGATCTTCAAAGCCAGAGCGAACCTTCATTGCGCCCATATTCACGGCTTCCAGACCTGATGCGCAGAAGCGATTAAGCTGTACACCGGCTGTTTCGTGTGGCCATTGCGCCTTAAGTGCAGCTGTTTTCGCAATGTCGGCACCTTGATCACCTACTGGCGTGACACAACCCAGCACCACATCATCAACATGCTGTTTAATGGCACTACCATTACGCTCTTCAAGCGCGTGCATCAAACCAACCACTAAATCAACTGGCTTAACTGTGTGTAACGAACCGTCTTTTTTGCCTTTGCCGCGCGGAGTACGCACCGCATCAAAAATCAGGGCTTCCGTCATGATGGAATGTCCTCAGTGTTTAGGAACGAGTAAAATGACCTTATGGTCACCAATAGCAGGTAGACTTTCACCTTTGAGCCTTCATTGCGCAATGACTTAAGCACCCAAGTCGATGACAATAATGCTCATTGAATGGTGATAATGAAAAAAACAGTTTAGGAGGGGAAAATGAGTAACGTACGCTTTAACAGCTTTCGCGAGTTTTATCCGTTTTATCTGCAAGAACACAGCAACATCACCTGCCGCCGTCTGCATTTTGTCGGCACCAGCCTAGTTATTGCCTTGATTGTGACTGCCATTGTGAGTGGACAATGGGCATTGCTGTGGGCATTACCACTGGTGGGTTATGGTTTTGCCTGGGTGGGACATTTCTTTTTTGAACATAATCGGCCAGCCACATTCAAGCACCCGCTCTATAGCTTGGCTGGCGATTTTGTTATGTATCGCGACATTTTGATTGGCCGCGTTCGTATCTAGCGCGAGGCGTCTTTACCTAATTCAGCCGCTTTTACCGCCACAGTGCTTTTAGCATCATTGCTATCGCACTTGGCGGGATTATCGCCACACACTGGGCACTCACCATCTCGCATACCCAAACGATTAAGGCCACCACACGAGCCTTTGATCGGCTCACGGCCATTTAATACACCAATTGCCATCGCCAAAATAACTAACAAAATGAAAAAGAAGCTAACGAAAAATATAGTCATGCTGTTATTGCTCCGTAGGTAAAAATTGCGCAAATTCGGTGGTGTGACGGGACACAAAACCGTCAGCAGTTTTCTCAATAAAATAAGCAGCTAAGCCGTCTTGTTGAGCAAGTTCCAAACCTTCCTGTGGGCCTAAAACATTCAACGCAGTTGCCCAAGCATCGACCAAAACTGCATCGAGCTGATTAGATACAACGGTAACAGAAACACCTTTGTGAGTAATGGGGAAGCCCGTCAAAGGATTAATGGTATGTGAGTAGCGCACACCATCAAGCTCATAATAATTTCGATATGAGCCGGATGTTGAAATCACCGCATTCTCTAAAGCAATCGCAAGTGCAGGCTTGCCACTGCCATCAGCCGACTCAATAGCGACACGCCAAAACTGCCCATCACGACGTTTACCACGAGCCTGACTAACCCCTGCCACTGATATCAAATACTGATTGATGCCGTGTTTAGCCAAAACAGCCTCTAATACACGCACACCAACACCCTCGCCTAATGAGGACGCATCTAACTGCACTGGTTTTTGCTTAGTAATACACGAGTTGGCGAGATCAACATTGAGCGACTGCCAACCAATCTGCTGTTTTGCCCTGTTTATATCGCTTACGGTAGGCGTTATTTCGGGTTTTGCTTGTGGACCAAAACCCCACAAATTCACCAAAGGGCCAACCGTAATATCGTAACGTCCACTCGTCTTAGCACTTAACAACAATGCCTTAGCCACCGTATCCCCAAGCATCTCACTAACACTTAGGCATTCGTTAATTGGTCCAGCATTAAAGCGCATCAACTCAGTATCAGGCTGATAGGTCGATAGCACTTTGTTAACGTCATCTAGCGCTTGTTGAAGCTCACTTTGCAACTGCTGAGCATTTACCTCAGTAGGCAAATCACTCACACGTACTTGCCACGAAATACTAAAAAAAGCGATGCCAGAAAACGTAACCTGACGGCTAGGCTCAGAAACGGAACAGCCTGCTAACAGCAGGCTGATCGCGAACCACCACCCCGCCATGCGGAGTGGTGTTGATGATAGAAAACTCACATCAGCCGCCGAAGTCATCCAAAAGGATGTTTTCTTTATCAACGCCTAAATCTTCCAACATCTTGATTACTGCAGCGTTCATCATGGGTGGACCACACATGTAGAACTCACAATCTTCTGGTGCTGGATGATCTTTTAAATAGTTTTCATACAACACGTTGTGAATAAAGCCTGTGTAGCCTTTCCAATTATCTTCAGGCTGAGGCTCTGACAAGGCCAAATGCCATTTGAAGTTTTCGTTTTCAGCTTGCAGTTTGTCGTATTCGTCTGCGTAGAATGTTTCACGCAACGAACGAGCACCATACCAGAAGCTGATTTTACGCTTGGAGTTCAAACGCTTTAACTGGTCAAAAATGTGTGAACGCATTGGGGCCATACCCGCACCACCACCAATGAAGACCATTTCAGCATCGGTATCTTTGGCAAAGAACTCACCAAATGGACCAAACACCGTCACTTTATCGCCCAGTTTGCGTGAGAACACAAACGTCGACATTTTGCCTGGCGGTAGCTCTTTCATCTGACGAGGAGGCGGAGTTGCAATACGAATATTGAACTTCAGCAAACCTTTTTCTTCAGGGTAGTTAGCCATCGAATAAGCACGAATTGTTAAATCATCCGTTTTTAACTTCAGATCAAAAATACCGAACTTATCCCAATCACCACGATACTCTTCGCCAATATCCATGTCCTTGAAGTCAACTTCAAAGGGTGGAGCTTCCAACTGCACATAACCACCAGCGCGGAAATGCACGTCTTCACCTTCTGGCAATTTCAACGTTAATTCTTTGATGAAAGTGGCAACGTTATCATTAGAAATAACTTCACACTCCCAACGCTTAACACCGAAGAACTCCTCATCAAGTTCCATTTCCATGTTTTGCTTAACGGCAACCTGACAGCTTAAACGCCAGCCTTCTTTGATCTGACGACGTGTAAAGTGAGGCTCTTCTGTTGGCAGAATTTCGCCGCCACCAGACACGATTTTCACGCGGCATTGACCACATGTACCACCGCCACCGCAAGCTGACGACAAGAAAATTTCCTTGTCTGACAGTGTGTTTAGCAGTTTGCCACCACTCTGCACTTCCATACGCTTTTCAGGGTCGCCGTTAATGTCGAGTACGACGTTGCCCGTTGACACCAACTGTGAGCGCGCAGCAAGAATGAAGGCCACCAGAGTCAACACGACGCCGGTGAACATCAGCATACTGAGTAAAACAATAAATTCAGTCGACATGCAGATAACTCCTTATAGCGTGATGCCCGAGAAGGACATAAAGCCAAGTGACATAAGGCCAACTGTCACAAACGTGATGCCTAAACCTTTCAGTCCGCCTGGTACGTCGCTATATTTCAAGCGCTCACGGATACCGGCTAACAAGGCAATCGCAATTGCCCATGACAGACCTGCACCGATACCAAACACCACACTTTCAGGCAGATTGTATTCGCGTTGCTGCATAAACAAGGCACCACCCAAGATGGCGCAGTTCACGGTAATCAGCGGCAAAAACACACCCAAAGCGTTGTACAAACTGGGCATATATTTATCGAGTACCATTTCAACAAATTGAACCATGGCAGCAATGGTACAAATGAAGGTCAGCAGTGATAAGAAGCTTAAATCAATCGCTTCTGCACCTTCTAAACCAGTCCATGTCAACGCACCTTCTTTCAAAAAGTAGGTGTAGATGACATTGTTCATTGGTGTCGTTAAACCCTGAACAAAGACAACGGCTAGACCCAAAGAAATAGCAGTCGATACCTTTTTAGAAATGGCGATGAAAGTACACATCCCCAAGAAGAACGCCAACGCCATGTTCTCGATAAAAACGGCGCGAACGAACAAGCTCAAATAATGTTCCATGTGTCAGCTCCGTTTAGTGTGAAGACTGGGCTTTGGAATTCGGCACGATGGCGAACTCATCTTTTTCCTGCTGCTCTGTTTTCCAAGAGCGGACAGCCCAAATCGTCAAACCAATAATAAAAAAGGCAGAAGGTGGTAACAGCATTAGGCCATTAGGCACGTACCAACCGCCATTATTTACCGTTGGTAGAATCGTCAAACCAAACCATGTTCCGGAGCCCAGCACTTCGCGCAGAGTACCAACCAGCAGCAACAAGGCCGAATAACCTAAACCATTGCCTAAGCCATCCAACATGCTCAAGCCAGGCTTGTTCTTCATGGCAAACGCTTCCAAGCGACCCATGATGATGCAGTTGGTGATAATCAAACCAACGAACACCGACATCTGCTTAGAGATGGCAGGCGCAAAGGCTTGCAGGAACTGATCCACGATAATAACCAGAGACGCCACAATCACCATTTGCACAATGATGCGAATGGAGTTCGGGATGATCGTACGGATCATGGATACGAACAGACTGGCAAACATGGCCACAACGGTAAGACCAATAGACATGGCAAACGCCGTTTTCATGTTTGTCGTTACCGCCAATGCAGAACAAATACCCAAAACTTGGAAAATAATGGGGTTGGTATGCAGAATGGGACGAAGGACAATATCCTTAATAGAAGTCGATTCAGACATGGTCAAACTCCTGATTCACGTACGTTATCGAGAAACTTCTTGAAGCCCATATCACCCATCCAGAACTTCACAAGATTGCTCACGCCATTACTGGTCAACGTTGCACCAGACAATGAGTCCACTTTATAGATCGCATCTTCACGACTGTGATCTACGTTTTTATGAAGTGCTAATACAGGCTCTCCGGCATCGTTATAGATTTGCTTACCGGACCATGATGCCTTCCAGCGTGCGTTATCTACTTCGCCACCTAAGCCTGGTGTCTCAGCATGTTCAGTAAAAGTAATACCGATAACGGTATTGGCGTCTTGCTTAACCACTAAGTAGCCATACAGTGTCGACCACAAGCCATATCCAGCAACCGGCAATACGATGCTGGCATCATCGCCTTCGCCACGAAGCACATAAACATCAGACTCGGATGACATACGGCGTAAGCCGGCAATATCATTTTCTGGTGCAATACGGACCATGGTTGCTGGGTCTTTTGCTGCACGACGCATATCAAAGCGATCATCTAGATCAATGGCACGGTATTCACCCGTTTCCATATTGACCAAGTAGCGCTCTAACTTGGCAAACTCTTCACCCACTTGCGCAGGTGAGCCTTTACCTTCTTCTAGCACACCAAGGGCTGCCAGAATCTTACGTTGCTTATCGAGCGCCTGATTCTCTAATTGAATAGGCTTTAAAACAGTCACCGCGGTTGCCAAAGCAATCGAGCAGACTACTGACAAGCCAGTAGCCACCATCACGGTTTTTAAGTTGGATTCTTTAGACATTACGCAATGCCCTCCGCTTGATATTCGCTTGCACGACAAAGTAGTCGAACAACGGCGCGACTAGGTTGGCAAACAGAATAGCCAGCATCATGCCTTCCGGATACGCAGGGTTAACCACGCGAATCAAGACCACCATGACGCCAATCAAAATACCAAAACACCAACGACCGGTATTGGAGTGAGCCGCAGACACGGGGTCAGTAGCCATAAACACCATACCAAAGGCAAAGCCGCCAAGGACTAGATGCCAGTACCACGGTGTGGCAAACATTGGGTTGGTATCTGAACCAATAAAGTTAAACAGCATGGAGGTGGCGATCATGCCAATCATGACACCGCCCATGATGCGGAAGGAGGCGATTCGGGTGAACAGCAATACTGCACCACCAATGAAGATACCCAAGGTAGAGACTTCACCCATGGAGCCCGGAATATTGCCGATAAAGGCGTCCATCCACGTAATAGCTTGCATGCCACCGTCGCCAATACGCTGCATGGCTTCCAAACCAAAAGCTTTGGCTTGACCCAACGCGGTTGCACCAGTGTAGCCGTCAACGGCCTGCGCCCAGAGCTCAGGCTTTACAGCTGTCCAAACGGTGTCACCAGAGATTTGTGCTGGATAAGCAAAGAACAAGAAGGCACGGCCGGTTAACGCAGGGTTAACAAAGTTTTTGCCGGTACCACCGAAAATCTCTTTAGCAACCACCACACCAAAGGTAATGCCCAGCGCCACCTGCCACAACGGCATAGAGGCTGGCACAACCAGCGCAAACAACACGGAGGTTACGAAGAAGCCTTCGTTAACTTCGTGGCCACGCTTTTGGGCAAACAACACTTCCCAAAAACCACCCACAATAAATGTGGTCAGATAAATTGGCAGGAAGTAAGTGGCACCATAGACAAAAGAGTCCCACCAGCTGCTGGCATCAAAACCCGCCACCATACTGATGATAGCTACACGCCACAGGTCAGTTGCCATCTCTGGTGTTGCGCCCGGCACATTATTCAGCACGGTTAGTGCTTGATTACCGGTATTCCACATACCCAAGAACATGGCTGGGAAAGTACAAGCCCACACCAAAATCATGATGCGCTTCAAATCAATTGAATCGCGAACATGAGCGGCGGCATGCGTTACTTTTTTAGGACTAAAAAAGAAGGTGTCGATTGCTTCAAAAAGCGCAGCCCAGTTCTGGTGCTTGCCGCCTTTTTGAAAGTCAGGCTCCATTGCCTCAAGTTTGTTTTTAAGCCAGTTCACCAATCAACCCTCCTTCTCAATATCGCTGAGCATGTCGCGCAGCACAGGGCCATATTCATACTTACCAGGACAGGCATAGGTGCACAGCGCCAGATCTTCTTCGTCTAGCTCTAAGCAACCCAGCTCTTGAGAAGCCTGGCTATCACCGACTAATAAGCTACGCAGCAGCTGCGTTGGCAAAATATCAAGTGGCATTAACGCCTCGTATGTCCCCACCGGCACCATGGCACGTTCCGAGCCATTGGTGGATGTGGTCATTGGGAAGGTTTTATGCAGGAACTTACCCAAGTACAGGTTAAGTACTGATGAACGATGCGTGCCAGGACGGAAGTAATGCATCAGCTCGCGCTCTCGGCCTTCAGCCAATGCCGATACTTGCAAGTGATAACGGCCAAGGTAGGCTTCTGAACCTTCACCTTTATGACCGCTTAAGATAGAGCCTGAAATAACGCGATTTTCGCCAGCCTCTAACTCACCGTTCACTAGATCAACCAATGATGCACCAACCAAAGTGTTGAGCAGGCGTGGCTGTTTAACGACTGGACCACCCAACGCAATGGTACGCTGGCTATTTAACTGGCCTGTCACAAACAACTGACCAATCGCAATCACGTCTTGGTAGTTCAAATGCCATACTGTGCGAGTAGCAGATACCGGCTCAAGAAAATGAATATGCGTACCCACTAAACCAGCAGGATGCGGGCCAGAGAAAGTCTCGACTGTTGCAGGGCCGGCATCAAACTGCGCTTCTGGTGTTTTACACACATAAACAGTGCCGCTGAGGTTAGTCAGCACGGTGACACCGTCAACAAAAGCTTGTTGGTTCTGCTGAATAATTGGCTCAGGGTTGGCTGCTAAAGGATTGGTATCCATAGCATTAATAAAAATTGCTACTGGACGCGAACCAAATGCAGGCACTTTACTGAATGGGCGTGTACGTAATGCAGTCCATAAGCCCGATGTTGCCAGTTGCGCCTCAACTTCGACATCGTTCAAAGCAGCCAGACCACTGCGGTCATAGGATTTGAACTCGATGGCGTCTTTACTGCCCTCTTCAATATCAATAACAAGTGATAAGAAGACGCGCTTTGGACCGCGATTAATCGCGCGAACGCGACCAGTCGCAGGTGCTGTAAAGAAAACATCTAGGTTTTTTTTATCGGCAAATAAAGGTTGGCCGCGAACAACACGGTCACCTTCGGCCACTTTCATGGTGGGTTTTAGCCCAGGGTAGTCTGCACCAACAATGGCGACAGAGCGTACTTTGGGACTATTACCAACCTGCTGAGCGGGCGCTCCTGCAATAGGAACATCCAGACCTCGCTTGATCTTGATCATGGTGGTATCCGGCAAGCTATGGGTTAATGGTTAAGGTGTAAATACTGTTTTCAGGCACTGCAACACCGCACAAAATGATCGGCAGCTGGACAAATACCCTTACTTTTCGTCGCGGATTATAGCGGAATCTGACCTGCCAATGCACTATCACGACCGCTTTCTATCCAGTTCGAGTTATACCTTTGTCACATTCATCATAAAAAAGCAGCCGAACTAGTCGGCTGCTGATGATGGTTTAAATGCCTACAGGCAAATGAATGTACTGGGTACCGGCAACTTGCTCTGCCAAGCGCATTACTTGACAGCTATAGCCCATTTCATTGTCATACCA
>CAYYWS010000026.1:0-16889 GCA_964473955.1 uncultured Paraperlucidibaca sp.
TAGCTAAACGACCAAGTGTTTTGCCACTTGCATCAACTACAAACCACTCGCGTGTTACGCTTTCCGGCTTGGCACTGAAAGTCTTCATGTCAACTGCCTTCAAAAATCTGTTGTCAGCGGCGCCGAACACGGCCATCCGCAATGAGGTCGCGAATAGTACCCAAGGGAAGTCGATTTGACAACGTCTATGAGAATAATTTTTGTATCGTATTTACGCAGTCGGCGCCAAACTAGGTTTAGCGCCGACTGTTTTCGCATTATATCAAGGTTTTGGCGACAATACTCTTCATGATTTCGTTTGTGCCGCCATAAATGCGCTGCACGCGTGAATCAGCCCACATGCGAGCAATTGGGTACTCCCACATGTATCCATAACCACCAAACAACTGCACACACTCATCCAACATTTGGAATTGCAGGTCTGTAATCCAGTACTTGGCTGCCGCTGCACTCGGAATACTCAGCTCTTTGGTCAAATGCAGCTCAATCAAACGATCAACATAAGCACGCGCCACATCTACGTTGGTACTGATTTCAGCCAACTTAAACTGAGTGTTCTGGAAGTCAGCAATACGTTTACCAAACGCTTTACGCTCACGCACATACTCCAATGTCAGCTCTAGAGCACCTTCCATATTGGCCACTGCGTTAACAGCAATACCTAAGCGCTCTTGTGCCAGCTCTTGCATCAGGTAAACAAACCCCATGCCTTCGGCACCAATCAAGTTCTCTTGTGGCAGCTTCACATCATTAAAAAACAACTCAGAAGTGTCTTGCGCCTTCATGCCCACTTTGTGAAGGTTGCGACCACGCTCAAAGCCGGGCATGCCACGCTCAACAATAAACAAGGAAATGCCTTTAGCGCCTTGGCTAGGGTCGGTTTTGGCAACCACAATAATGATGTCGGCCATTTGACCGTTGGTGATGAAGGTCTTAGAACCGTTCAGCACATAATGATCACCCTGCTTAATGGCGGTCGTTTTCACCGCTTGCAAATCAGAACCACCACCTGGCTCGGTCATAGCAATGGCGCCAATAAGCTCGCCAGTAACCATTTTAGGCAGATACTTTTGCTTTTGCTCCTCGGTGCCATAATGCTCGATATATGGCGCCACAATATCAGTGTGCAAACCCCAGCCAATACCGCTAAGCCCCTGACGCGCCACTTCTTCCATAACAATAATGGAGTACAAATAGTCAGCGCCTGGCCCGCCGTATTCCTCGCTCACACAAGGGCAGAGATAGCCATTTTCACCGGCTTTAGTCCACAACTCACGGGAAACCTGACCGTCTTCTTCCCATTGTGCGTGATGAGGTGCCGCTTCGTTTTCTAAGAACTTGCGCAACGAATCACGAAAAGCTTCGTGATCTGAAGTAAACAACTTACGAGGAACCATAACCTTCTCCGGTATCAATTTATTGGGCAAGACGCATGACTCAAACACGCCCGCCCTACAAATTGAGCAACCGACTCAGGGGCAGTGCGCGCAGGCCAAGTAGTCCCGCGATTGCATCTCTTGCAAACGACTTTGAGTGCGTTGAAACTCAAAAGTTAATCTGCCGTTTTCATACAGCTGCGCAATCGGACAGGCGGCTGACATAATCAACTTCACGCCACGATCGTAGAACTCATCAACCAAGTTGATAAATCGTCTTGCCGCATCGTCGTTTTCTGCGCCCATCTGAGGCACGTCCGCCAACAACACCGTGTGAAACTCACGCGCAATTTCGATGTAGTCACTCGGACTTCGAGGCCGTTCGCACAGCTCTGCAAAGGTGCACCAAAGAACATCTTCAGTGCGGGCAACAAGATCGACTGGACGGTCATTAATGTCAAGTGGCTCGTGTACTACAACCGCATTTTGTGACAACTCACCAAAACTGGCAGCCAACGAGGAATGCGCCCCGGCATCCAAAGGAAAGTGATACAGCTCGGCGCGCTCCAACACCCGCAGACGGTAGTCCACGCCTGAGTCGACGTTTAGGACCTGACAAAATTGTTTAACCATGGCAATAGCGGGCAAAAAGCGCTGACGTTGCAAGCCGTTTTCATAGAGCTTGTCGGGCACAATATTAGATGTCGCCACCAAGCTCACACCACGTGCAAACAACTGCTCAAACAAGCCGCCTAAGATCATGGCGTCTGCAATATCGCTGACGTAGAACTCATCAAAGCAAATCACCACTGCTTCTTTATGGATGATGTCAGCTACCGAATGCAGCGGATCTTTTGTGCCCTGCAATAGCTTGAGCTCTTTGTGAACACGCTGCATAAAGCGGTGAAAATGAATGCGTAACTTGCGACGAAAAGGCAGCTCTTCAAAAAATACATCCATTAAGTAAGTCTTACCGCGCCCCACTCCACCCCAGAGATACAAACCCTGCGCTGGTGTGCGTTGTCGGCGAATCTCACTGATGCGCGCCAAACCACGCAGGCGCAAACCTGCCTGATAACGCTCCACCAAATCATCATGAACAAGCTGCAACGCTTTCACGGCTTCCATTTGTGCTTGATCTGGCTGAAAACCACTGTGCTCGATGTCATAACGATAACGCGCCAATGGCCCTACGTACTCCTCTTCTTGCGCTTGCATTTATGCCTCTATGCCTCGCCAACCCGATGCCACCCACTGCGTTAACTCAGTTAGCTGACCATGAAAAAAATGCCCTGCATTAGGGAAAACAGCGATATCGGCCGCCTGACCAAACTGATCAAGCCATTGCGTTATCTGATCTGGGTCGATGACCTCATCAGCATCACCATAAGCGACCCGCGCCACCTCAGGCAAAGACTGATCCGGCAACAAAAAACGCGTAACCGGTGGCGCAATCAGCAGCAATTCAACACCAACCCACCCTTGTGCTAACGCTTGCGGCCAAACGGCTGTTGCTACCGAGCTACCAAACGAAAACCCCGCCAAAGTCAATGCAGAAAAACCACCCTGCTGGCGCAACCATGTTAATACCGCCAGCAAGTCTTGCTGCTCACCCAAGCCATCGGCATAAACGCCTTGGCTAGCGCCAACACCACGAAAATTAAAACGCACGGTTATTAGATTCAATTCACGATAAGCGCGAAACAGCGAAAATACGACTTTATTATCAAGCGTTCCGCCAAATTGAGGATGCGGATGGCAAATAACAGCTACTGCATTAACTCGCGCCTGCTCTGGAATGTGAACACGCAGCTCCAGAGCGCCGACTGGCCCCTGAATTAGCCCTCGATGCTCTCCTGCCAAAAGCTCACCTGCAACGGTCGGCAACACAAAATCAGTCGAAAGCATACGTTTTAGTCTCAACCAACATCTTTTATTGATATGGCAAGCAATGGTATAGATACTGACATCACAAGCCAATGTCATGGCTAACGCGAATTCATGGAGATTTTTATGACCACCCTGCTCTATATCCTCGTATTTACCGTAGGTGGTCTTGCGGGTTATGTGCTGGCGAAAAGACAGAGTCCGGACCGTCGTGTACAGGATCTGGAGACCTTGTTACGTGATCTTCAAGCGCGCCATGAAGGTTATGAAGCGCAAGTCAGCAGTCATTTTCATCAGACTGCGTCGCATGTAAACAGCCTGACCAAGGCCTACAAAGACTTGCACGAACATTTAATGCAGGGTGCTCAGACTCTGTGTAATGATCCCAAACAAGCCATTGATGCCAATCCTGCCAAAGCCTTTGTACGCTTTGATGAAAGCAAAGAAGAGCAACCACCGTTTTCGCCTTATCACTACCCGGAGCCCTTAGAGGGTGACGAAATCAGCCCTCCTCGCGATTACGCCACCAAGCAGCCTGACGACAAAGGCACGCTAGACGAGCGTTTTGGCTTCAAATAGCCATTAGTCTGCGACCAATCGATAGTAGTCAGCGCTCGCCCGACCTTACTTTGCGTAAGGCTTTACGCTAAACTTACCCTCTGTATTTCTTGCTTGGGTCGTCTCGCGTCATGGATTGACCTAAGCCTTCCGCTGACCCGTTGAGGATATCATTGTGCTTGAAGCCTACCGTCAACATGTTGCTGAGCGCGCTGCGCTTGGCGTACCACCAAAACCACTCGATGAAGCCCAAGTTGCGGCACTGGTTGAGTTACTGAAAAACCCACCTGCGGGCGAAGAAGAATTTTTAGTAGACCTGCTGGAAAATCGTATTCCACCTGGTGTTGACCAAGCCGCTTATGTTAAAGCCGCATTTTTAGCTGCCATCACCCAAGGTCAAGCCAGTTCACCACTGATCGACAAACAACGTGCTGCCTTTTTGTTAGGTACCATGCTGGGTGGTTACAACGTTGAACCACTGGTTAAACTGTTAGACGACGCTGAACTGGCGCCAACGGCAGCTGAAGCCCTGAAAAAAACACTGCTTGTGTTTGATGCTTTCCACGACGTGGAAGAAAAAGCCAAAGCTGGCAATACACACGCTCAAGCCATTATGAAATCTTGGGCTGAGGCCGAATGGTTCACTAGCCGCCCAGAAGTGGCCAAAGAAATCAAAGTTACTGTATTTAAAGTAACTGGCGAAACCAACACTGACGATTTGTCACCAGCGCAAGATGCATGGAGCCGTCCAGACATTCCTCTGCACGCCAACGCCATGCTGAAAAACGCCCGCGAAGGCATCAACCCTGAAGTACCAGGCGAAGTGGGTCCAATCAAGCAAATTGAAGCACTGAAAGCTAAAGGCAATATCGTTGCTTATGTTGGCGACGTCGTTGGTACTGGCTCAAGCCGTAAATCAGCTACAAACTCGGTATTGTGGTTCACCGGTGATGACCTGCCATTTATTCCTAACAAGCGTGACGGTGGTGTATGCATCGGCTCTAAAATTGCACCGATCTTCTTCAACACCATGGAAGATGCTGGCGCCTTGCCAATTGAGTTAGACGTTGGCGAAATGAACATGGGCGATGAAGTGGTTCTGCACATCAACCATGACACAGCCGAAGTGACTGCCACCAAAGATGGCAAGGAAATTGCCAAAGCCCCGTTAAAAACACCGGTACTGCTCGACGAAGTTCGCGCCGGCGGCCGCATCAACCTGATCATTGGTCGTGGCTTAACCAAAAAAGCGCGTGAATCATTAGGTTTAGCGCCATCAACACTGTTCCGCTCTCCTGTTCAGCCTTCAGATACAGGCAAAGGCTTTACGCAAGCGCAGAAAATGGTGGGTCGCGCCTGTGGTCTGCCAGAAGGTCAAGGCGTACGTCCTGGCACCTACTGTGAACCACATATGACCACTGTTGGTTCGCAAGACACGACCGGCCCAATGACACGTGACGAACTGAAAGACTTAGCCTGCTTGGGCTTCTCTGCTGACCTCGTGATGCAATCGTTCTGCCACACTGCTGCATATCCAAAGCCAGTTGATGTCAACACGCACCACACACTGCCTGACTTCATTATGAATCGTGGCGGTGTTTCTCTGCGCCCTGGTGACGGCATCATTCACTCTTGGTTAAACCGCATGTTGCTGCCGGACACTGTCGGTACTGGTGGTGACTCTCACACCCGTTTCCCAATTGGCATTTCGTTCCCAGCTGGTTCTGGTTTGGTGGCATTTGCTGCCGCTACCGGTGTTATGCCACTGGACATGCCAGAGTCTGTGCTGGTGCGTTTCAAAGGCAAAATGCAGCCTGGCATCACCCTGCGTGACTTAGTTCATGCAATTCCATATGCCGCTATTCAACGTGGTGAGTTAACCATCGAGAAAAAAGGCAAAAAGAACGTTTTCAACGGTCGCATCTTGGAAATCGAAGGCTTGGAAGACTTAACTGTCGAACAAGCATTTGAGTTGTCTGACGCATCAGCTGAGCGCTCCGCTGCCGGCTGCTCAATCACACTGAGTGAGAAGTCAGTTGCTGAGTACCTAACCTCCAACATCACTATGTTGAAGTGGATGATTGCCAACGGTTATGGCGATGCCCGCACCATGGCGCGTCGAATTGTGGCCATGGAAAAATGGCTGGCCAACCCATCACTGCTGCGTGCTGACAAAGATGCTGAGTATGCCGCTGTTTACGAAATCGATCTGAACGAGATCAAAGAGCCAATCCTGTGCTGCCCTAACGATCCAGATGATGCCAAACCATTGTCTGAAGTGGCTGGTCAGAAAATCGATGAAGTTTTCATTGGTTCGTGCATGACCAACATTGGTCACTTCCGTGCTGCCGGCAAACTACTTGATAATGTGCCAGGTGGCTCATTAACAACACGTCTATGGATTGCGCCTCCAACTCGTATGGATGAGCACCAATTGATGGAAGAAGGCTACTACAACATCTATGGCCGTGCCGGTGCACGTACTGAGATGCCTGGTTGCTCGCTGTGCATGGGTAACCAAGCACGTGTTGCACCCAACTCAACCTGTGTGTCGACATCGACTCGTAACTTCCCGAACCGCTTGGGCCAAGGTGCTAATGTCTACCTAGCCTCAGCAGAGCTCGCCTCTGTTGCAGCTGTTATGGGCAAGCTACCCACCGTAGCCGAGTACATGGAATACGCTAATCAAATTGATGCAATGTCTGATGACATTTATCGCTATTTGAATTTCGATAAGATGAGCGAGTACACAAATCAAGCTGATAAGATCAACATGGCTCAGTTGACTTAAGTAAGCTGTTGTGAAAAAAGCCCGGACTTGTTCCGGGCTTTTTGTTTTGGCCTGAGCTCAGCGCTATGAATGACCGTTTTGGTCAACTCAATTGGTCATTGACGACAGCGCTTAGCCTGCTAGATTGGTGCGACTCATCAGTCACCATCAGGTAATACAGCCGTGAATGTCAGCCCTACATTAATCAAATACCAATGGCATAACATCAGCACCATGGCACTTGGTGCGATTTATGCGTTTAACCCGCTCAAGAAAAAAGGCTTTCGCCCCTGTGTGGAGCAGTTAGATGCACCTGCAGACAACCTTGTAGATGCCTTCGCTAGCTGGGTCAACGCACCTTCTGCGCGTTATAAACACCAAGTACCAGCCGCTCTCATTACCAGTCAGGCGGCGTTAGCGATTATCGCTAAGCTCACCATGCAAGCACCCTACCCCATGCTCAACGTACTCAACCAAGGTGTACGCATTAGCTTTAACGCACCCATTCCACGTGGCGAAGCGCTACACCTGAGCGGTGAATTATTAGATGCCAGTGACGACGGTTATCGAGCTCGTGTCCATGGTCGTGTCCATGTCAGCACGTCTAGCACCACAAATGCGCTTGTTATTGAGTCGATTGCGGCAGTGCCATTAAAACCACGCCCTAAAACCAATGAGGCGCCTAAAGCACGGCGCAGTGACTGGACAACGATTAGCACTTGGCAAGCAGATGCTAATGAAGGGCGCCGCTTCTTTTACTTAACAGGTGACTTCAACCCTATCCACACCCTGCCGCTAGTGGCACGCAACACCCGCTTTAAAGGCTGCATCATGCATGGTTACGGTAGTGTCAGTCAGATTATCGAGGCTCTGCTAAATCATGGCATTAGATTATCCGTCATCGATCTACGCTTTATCTGCCCGGTTGCGCTACCTAGCCCTAAGCTGCTCATTCAAATTGCCGAAAGCGCTAATGATGATGGCAGCTGGGACGTTCGCCTAAGTGATCACGCTGGACAGGTATACCAAGCCGGCTATTTTATTCCTGCTAATCGATGAGCAATACCATGAAACATCCCGAATTATGCCCCGTCATTGTAGCGGGTGTACGCACCCCATTTTTAGACAGCGCCGGACTCTATGCAGACTTAATGAGTTATGAATTAGGCGCTGAAGTCATTCGCAGCCTATTAGCAAAAACCGGATTAAGCGGTAGCGAAATCGACCTGGTCATCATGGGTACCGTGCTGCATGAAGTAGAGACCACCAATGTTGCCCGCGAAGCCATGTTAGCTGCCGGCATGCCCAGTCGGGTACCTGCTTACACCGTGGCCATGGCCGGCATTTCACCCAATGTGGGGGTGATGAATATTTGCGATCAGATCCGCCTTGGCCGAATCAATGCCGGCATTGCCAGTGGCACCGAAAACTTCTCCGACGTGCCGGTACGGTTATCACAAAAAATTCGTCGCAGTCTGATGAAGATTCGTCAAAACAAAAACAATAAGGCAAGGCTCGCGGTATTAGCGAGCTTACGCCCTAGTGACCTGAGCTTAGATATTCCGGATGGCAGCGACTACACCACCGGGATGACTATGGGTGTGGCTTGTGAGGCCATGGTGAAGAAATTTGGCTTAACTCGCCGAGCCTGTGATGAGTTCACTGCACGCTCTCACGCCAATGCCATTCGAGCGACCGAGGCCGGACACTACGCCGCTCAAATCAGCCCGGTGCAAATTGATAAGCAGCGCATGGCAGAATTTGACAATAGCCCTCGCAAAGACGCCACCGCTGAGCGCTTGGCTAAGCTAAAACCCGTCTTTGATAAAAAGGCCGGCATTATTACCGCAGGAACCTCATCACGTTTTACCGATGGTGCCGCTGCGCTACTGATTACCAGTATGGCGCAGGCAAAAAAACAACAACTAACACCACTCGCCATTGTGCAAGACTATGTATTAACAGGGGTTGATAGCTTAGAAGAAGAGATGCTGCTAGGCCCTGCCATGTCCATCCCAAAACTGCTGCAGCGCAACCAGCTAAGCTTTGCAGACATTGAAGTGTGGGAAATACATGAAGCCTTTGCCGCGCAAGTCCTGATCAACCTAGCCTGCATGGCCGACCGGGACTTTGTCAGTGAGCGTCTAGGAGCTGAGTACCCTGCCGGTGAAGTTAATCGTGACCAGCTCAATAGCTGGGGTGGTTCATTAGCCTTGGGCAATCCTTTTGCTGCCACCGGTGGTCGTTTATTTATGACTGCTGCTCAGCGCTTGCAACACAGCGGTGCCCGTTATGCCGTCATTTCAACCTGCGCCGGTGGCGGCCTTGGCGCCGCCATTTTGCTAGAAAACCCGAATCCACGATAAGTCGAGAACATCATGAGTCAACGTCAGCACCTGCATAATTACCGTGGTCGTATTGCCATTGTTGATGGTCTGCGTACGCCATTTGCCCGCATCGCCACGCATTACCGCGACTTAAGCGCGATTGACCTTGGCGCCATTGCCGTCAAAGAGCTAATGCAGCGCAACCAGCTACAGGCCGAAGATATCGATCAATTAGTCTATGGCATGACGGTGATGATTCCAGAGGCACCCTTCATTGCACGTGAAGTTGCCCTGCAATTAGGCATGAATAATCTTGATGCTTACTCCATCACGCGCGCCTGTGCCACTAGTTTTCAAACTGTCGCCAGTGCTGCCGAAAGCATTCTGGCTGGCAGCGCCAATGTGGCCATTGCTGGGGGTACAGACTCAACCAGCAGTGTGCGCCTACCGATGTCTCCCCGCTTTTCGTCCACCCTACGCGATGTCAGTTTTGCAAAAACACTGCCGCAGCGCTTAAAGCTACTCACCAAACTGCGTGCCAGCGACTTGCTTCCGCAACAACCGTCGATCACCGAATTCTCTGTCGGCGAGACCATGGGACAAAGCACGGAAAAGATGGTTAAGAAATGGGGGGTTTCACGCGCAGAGCAGGACGACCTAGCTCATGCTTCTCACAGCAATGCTGCTAATGCTTGGCAAATAGGCTGCATGGATCAGCAAGTGATAAAAGTTGACTTGGCTGCCGGCCCGCTAAAAGAGGACAACCTTGTTCGTAAACAATCGGTTCGCAGCAGCTACGATAAATTAAGGCCGGTGTTTGATACTGAGCATGGCAGTGTAACTGCCGGCAACTCTAGCCCGCTCACCGATGGTGCATCCGCTTTATTATTGATGAGTGAGGCGCAAGCACGCGCCGAAGGCCGCGCAGTGCTAGGTTATATTCGCTCGTTTGCCTTTGCCGCTAAAACCCCACAAGACGATTTGCTGATGGGCCCTGTGCATGCTGCTCCGATTGCCTTGGACCGTGCAGGCATTTGCCTGAATGACCTAACGTTGATTGATATGCATGAAGCGTTTGCTGGGCAACTAGCCTGTAACCTCAAAGGCCTGGCCAGCGACGATTACGCGCGCAACGTGTTGGGAAGAGCCAAGGCAGTGGGCGAAATCAATCGCGACATTTTAAACGTGAACGGTGGCAGCTTAGCCTTTGGCCACCCCTTTGGTGCAACCGGTGCTCGCGTCATTGCGCAAACCCTCTATGAGCTTAAGCGTCGTGGTGGTGGGCTGTCATTGACCACTGCCTGTGCGGCTGGTGGTATCGGCGCTGCCATGGTGCTCGAGGCTGACTAATAAGGCATAAAAAAAGCCCGGTTATGTCGCCATAACCGGGCCAAGTCATCACTGTTTACGCGTGTTATTAATGATGTGTTGCAGATCCCGCACCACGTGGTACACGGATACTGTCAACCAGCTCTTGGATGTGTTGTGGAGGCGCCGCAAAGAATCGACTAACCACTAGCGCCACACCAAAGTTAATTAACATACCCACAGTACCAATACCTTCCGGTGAAATTCCAAACAACCAGTTCTCTGGAATATTAGCGGCCATCGGCGTCATGAAAATCCCTTTGAAGTACAAGATGTAACCGATGGTGAAGCCCAAACCAGCGACCATACCGGCAATTGCACCTGCACTATTCATGCGCTTGTAGAAGATACCCATAACAATGGTTGGGAAGAACGAGGCAGCGGCCAAACCGAAGGCAAACGCCACTACCTCGGCCACAAACCCCGGCGGATAAATCCCTAACAAGCCAGCCACCACCACCGCTGCGGTAGCAGCCAACCGAGCAAACAATAGCTCCTGCTTTTCACTGATATTGGGCATCACCACTTTCTTTAATAGATCGTGCGAAATAGCCGCCGAAATTACCAACAGCAAACCCGCGGCAGTAGACAACGCTGCAGCCAAGGCCCCTGCAGCCACTAAAGCAATCACCCAAGCAGGTAAATTAGCAATCTCTGGGTTAGCCAACACCATGATGTCACGGTCAATGGTCATTTCATTACGCTCATCATTGGCATAGAACATACGACCATCGTTGTTCTTATCTTCCCATTTAATGAGCTTGGTTTTTTCCCAGTTTTTAATCCACTCTGGCGCCTGTTCGTACATGGTGCCCTGTTTGTCGACACCATTGATCGTTTCAATCATGTTGACGCGAGCAAAAGCAGCAACAGCAGGTGCAGTGGTATACATAATGGCAATAAACAAGATCGCCCAGCAGGCAGAACGACGCGCATCACGCACTTTAGGAACAGTGAAGAAGCGCACAATCACGTGAGGCAAACCTGCTGTACCCACCATCAAGGCAAAGGCAATAGCAAACACATCAATGGTACTTTTGGTGCCCGAGGTATAGGCGTTAAACCCAAGCTCTACACTTAGCCCATCCAACTTATGTAGCAGATAACTTCCATCTGCCATGGTGCTACCAAAACCAACTTGGGGGATCACATTGCCTGTCATCAGCATAGAGATAAAAATGGCTGGCACCATGTATGCAAAAATCAGCACACAGTACTGCGCTACCTGTGTGTAGGTGATGCCTTTCATGCCACCTAACACGGCATAGGCCAACACAATCGCCATACCTATGATGACGCCGGTAGTAATGTCTACTTCCAAGAAGCGAGAGAAGACAATGCCAACACCACGCATTTGGCCAGCAACATAGGTAAATGATACGAAAATGGCACACACCACAGCCACTAACCGTGCGGTATCGGAGTAGTACCGATCACCGACAAAGTCGGGAACTGTGAACTTACCAAACTTACGCAGATACGGCGCCAGCATCAAAGCCAGCAATACATAACCGCCAGTCCATCCTAATAAATACACTGCACCGTCATAACCTTGGAAGGAGATCAAACCTGCCATGGAAATAAACGACGCTGCCGACATCCAGTCTGCTGCCGTTGCCATACCATTGGTGACCGGATGTACACCACCACCTGCCACATAATAATCTTTGGTTGAGCCTACACGTGCCCATATCGCAATGCCGATATAAAGCGAGAATGACAGGCCAACAATAATATATGTCCACATTTGCACTGACATGGCTTAGTCCTCGTGTACGTCAAATTCACGATCTAGACGATTCATTCGCCAGGCGTAAAAGAAGGTGATTAGGACAAACACGACAATGGCGCCCTGTTGGGCAAACCAAAAGCCAAGTTTGAAACCAAAAAACTCGAATTGGTTCAGTGCTTCAGCAAAGAAGATGCTGGCACCAAAGCCGAAAATGGCCCATACCGCTAAGCAGCCGGTCATGATGCGTAGATTGACCTTCCAATAGGCCTGAGGACTTTTGTTGCCGGTTTCTTTCATGATTGTCTACTCCGGAGGTGATTTGACACCTGCAACAGTAGACCTTAGCAATGCAAATGGCAGTGCGACTTTGGTAGGGGGCTCAACTCATTTCCAACTAAATGAACAAATAGACTAACGAAACCACTCCGCCAGCGTTGTATATAGTCCCAACACACAGAAAGGCAGAAAGAAATGAAAAGTATTAAACCGATCGCCTTATCAATGGCTCTGGGCCTAACCGCCGTTAGTCCACTAATGCTAGTCGCCCCAATTGCTCATGCAGCCAGTGCCGAAAACTTAAACCGCGATGCCGCACAAGCACTTGAAAAGCTTTACAAAACTAATCCGGCTGCCGCTGAATTAAGCAAACGCGCCCACACTATTTTGGTGTTCCCTAACATCGTTAAAGCCGGCCTGATTTTTGGTGGTAGTTATGGTGAAGGTGTGCATTTAAAAGCTGGCAAGGTTACCAACTATTACAACTCCGTCTCCGCTTCATGGGGCTTACAGGCTGGTGCGCAGTCTTATGGTTATGCCATGTTCTTAATGAACGAAAAGGCTACCGATTACTTAGAGCGTAGCAAGGGCTGGGAAGTCGGTGTTGGCCCCACAGTCGTTGTGGTTAATGAAGGTGCAGCCGCCAACTTAACCAGCACAACACTGAGCAGCGATGCCTATGCCTTTGTCTTTGACCAACAAGGTCTGATGGCAAGTCTTAGCATTGAGGGAACTAAAATTTCCGTCATTAATCGCTAATACCGCTTTTTCTCTAAGTTAAAAAAAGCCCGGTCATTTTTGCCGGGCTTTTTTATATGGTGATTATCGTCGGGGCCGAGAGGATCGGCGATCTGACTGCTTGGCTGCGGGTTCAGCGCCTGATGCACCATGAATGACCTTAACGCTTTCAACGGCTTCTAACAGCTCCGCCGGCGGCATTTCACAAGGCAACTTGCGGCCAATAGCAGCCTCTAATTGTGGAATCAAAAATGCATCATCCTCACAGGCGAAGCTAATACTAATGCCATTCGTGCCTGCACGGCCCGTTCGCCCAATTCGATGCACATAATCATCGGGCTGTTCAGGTAGGGTGAAGTTCACCACATGTGAGACATCATCGACATGAATGCCACGACCAGCAACATCCGTTGCTACTAACACATTAATTTTACCTGCGCGGAAGTTCTCTAAGGTCTTAACTCGCTTTTCCTGAGGAACATCACCTGACAACAAGGCACAAGACAAATTATGTGCTTTTAGCACATCAGTTAGGCGACGAGTCTGATCACGACGATTTGCAAACACCATGATGCGATCTAAGTTTTGCTGACGAATTAGGTTAAGCAAGAGTGGAATCTTTTGATCACTACTAACGATATAAATTTTCTGCTCAACAGAGTCAGTTGTGCGCTGATCTGACTCAACTTCCACCGTTACTGGGTGGTAGGTCCACTGCTCGGCCAGATTCAACACATCACGCGTAAAGGTCGCTGAAAACATCAGTGTCTGGCGATGTGTTTTAGGAGGTGTTAAGCGTACGATGCGCTTCACATCAGGAATAAAGCCCATGTCTAACATGCGGTCTGCTTCATCAATCACCAAGTGTTCCACTTGGTCTAGATAAATTTCCTGCTTGTTAGCAAAGTCAATTAAGCGGCCAGGTGTAGCCACCACAATATCAACGGGCTTGCTGGCTAATTGCCGGCGTTGCTTTTCATAATCCATGCCACCCATCAAAGTAACCACGTTTAAGCCGGCATACTTGCCTAAGGCCTCCGCGTCACTGGCAATTTGAATCGCCAGTTCACGCGTCGGTGCAAGCACCAAGGCACGTGGCTCACCCAAGCAGCGATCCATATCAGGCGGATTTTTAAGTAAGTCAGCAATAACCGTAATCAGAAATGCGGCTGTTTTACCGGTACCGGTTTGTGCACGACCAATGGCATCATGCCCAGCCAATGTAAAACGCAACACACGCCCTTGAATGGGCGTGCAATTAGCAAAACCTAAATCCTCTACCGCACGCAGAATTTCATCTGGTAACGGCAGCTCATTAAAGGCAACAACCGGCAATAACTCAGCGACTTCAGGTGTTGTACTTAGTGTCATCAAAACATCTCAACGTCATCAGCCTGCAAGCCTTTCTCACCACGCTTCAAGAAAAACTCAACACGCTGACCTTCACGCAAGGTGCGATGGCCCTCACCACGAATGGCACGATAATGCACAAAAATATCATCACCATTGTCACGGGTAATGAAGCCAAAACCCTTATTGGCATTAAACCATTTCACTTGGCCTTGCTCACGCGGGCCTTTTACACGAATGGTACGCGGCGGCAGGCTAAGTAATAACAACATCAGCGCAGGGAACGCCAACAATACAATCGATGGTGTTAATGGCAGCAGCGGTGCTGGATTAATTGCCATCGCACCAACAGTCACGGCTGTTAAACCGACTGCTTGCAACGTTAAGGTTAGGCGTACTGTGCGGCAGCGCTTTAAGTTACGCGCACACCAAAAGAATAGCGGGGCTTGGGCAATAAAAGTAATGGCTAGCAAACGAACGGCAAAATCGGCGTTGGCATCAATAATCATAAACGCCAATGGAAAAAAGCCTAACCAAACAACGGGGGCAACCAACATGAATACGCCATTTAAAGCGTAAAGAAGACCTAAAAGGGAATAAATCAAAGCAACGCTTTGTTTGCTACGCATAAAAAGCTCTCAACTATCAACTGGTTGGGCATCGGGCCAACAAGCTACCAATACCTAAAGCCAAGAATGACAGATAAAAACTGGCTCCCGATGCGGCAAAAAATAAAAAATGTGCGCGATAAAAAAAGCGCTTTAAGAAGCAACAATGGGCCCTGAGGCCCATTATTACAACAACATTAGTCTAAAGGTAGAACGTCTTCTGCTTGGAAGCCTTTCTGACCTTTAACTACGCTGAATTCGACCTTTTGGCCGTCACGCAGGGAGCGGTGACCATCGCCACGAATGGCGCGGAAGTGAACAAACACGTCTTCGCCTGCTTGACGCTGGATGAAACCAAAACCTTTAGCATCGTTAAACCACTTAACGGTACCTTCTTCACGTTGCGACATAATCAACCTCAAAATACACTGTATCGGATGGCCGTGGCGCGGCCATCAATCGTCGGCGCAAATGAGAGACACAGCGTTACGGTGATGATGCCCACGGGCAATGACATTAGACACACTTTTCATAACCTTGGCAACTGCCGAAGCTATTTTCTTGGTTCACACCGACAAAAGGTACCATGCCCGATCAAGCAAAAGCGCCATAAATAAACCAAGTAAATAAACCAAGGAAAAACCAAATGTGCGCATAGCTTGTCCTTCGCGATCGGTGCTGCGCAAAATCCAAGCTTCCTTCATAAATAGTAGTGCAAATACACTGGCGCCAGCCAAATAAATGACTCCGCTCATGCCGATCAAAAAAGGCATCAGAGTCACTAGGGCTAACAAAACCGTGTAGTACCACACCAAATCTTTGGTCAGCTTCACACCATGCGTAACCGGCAGCATGGGGATGCCTGCCTTAGCGTACTCATCACGACGATGTATTGCTAAGGCCCAGAAGTGTGGCGGCGTCCAAACAAAAATAATTAAAACCAACAGCCAAGCATGAGCAGACATTTCACCGGTAACTGCAGCCCAACCTAATAGCGGCGGCAAAGCACCGGAAAGCCCACCAATAACAATGTTTTGTGGCGTAGCACGCTTTAAATAACGGGTATAAATACCGGCATAACCTACCATGCCAATTGCTGTTAACCAGGCTGTTAGTGGATTAACCCACAGCGTTAGGGTAATCATCGAAATGGCGGCTAATACCGCAGCGAAGCTTAGTGCAGCAGCACCACTCAGACTGCCCTGCACTAGTGGGCGACCTTGAGTACGCGCCATGATGGCGTCAATACGCTGATCTACCCATTGATTTATCGATGCCGCAGATGCCATGCCTGCCCATAAACCAACCACAGCGGCCAAATAATGGCTGAGCGGTAACAGTTCGTGTGGCGCTAAAAACATACCAACCAAAGCAGTCACCATCAGCATGGCAACAACTTTTGGCTTGGTGAGTGCCCAGTACTCACGCCATAGTGGCGTGGGTTTGATTTGTGCTAGCGTTGTCATTGTAATTTTCTCCAGCTACTTTCTTGCCTTAGCGCAAAGGCTAGAGCCACCAACATTTGCAGTAAAACAGCCGCCCACACATTGTGAGCAACAGCATTCCATAATGGCAGGCCGGCGGCGACATTCACCACACCCAACACCACCTGAACAACTAAGCCAAACGCCAGCAAACCTGCAAAGGCTCGATAACGAGTGTGCTGCGTTTTAAAAACTAGCGCAGCAATTAATAACAGCATGAATGCAGTCACCACAAATGCACCCAGACGATGGGTGGCATGTATGGTGACTTTCGCCGCAGCATCAAGGTGCGGAGCAAACTCATAGTTCGCATCATCGGGTCTAAATAAACGAAAAGCTTCGGCAGGCGACCACACTTCGCGCCAACCCGGCTGACAAATCGGCAGATCAGTACAAATCGTAGCGGCGTAGTTAG
>CAYYWS010000027.1:0-16721 GCA_964473955.1 uncultured Paraperlucidibaca sp.
CTGGATTTGATGCTGGGATTGTCGTTGAAGCAACGAATATCCACGACGCGACCCATCTCCACCCAGCCATAACGAGCCACCAAATGGGTCAGCATATGCTCCAGCGTGATGCCCTGTAGAGGATCAATATAGCGTTTTTCGTTCATGTCTCAGTCTTCCACCGGTACGAATAACCTTAAGAACTGCGCAAAGGCCAGCCGGTTGCCTTTTTCCATGCGGATTTCGCGGGTCAGTACGCCAGCCGGGCTGCGCAGTTGGGCCAGCATTTCCTTGAACACTTGTCCGGACATGCGCACCACTAAGTCGGCGTCATCTTGCAGGCCGGGCACCACTTCGCTGGCGCCTCGGCGCAGGCGGTAGGTGAACTGCTCGCCGCTGTCACTGAAGACGAAGCCGACGGCGGTGGTAACATCCCGCGCCGCCTCAGCATCGAGGTTGACGGCCAGACCGTCGAAGAAGCGTGCCATCGGTATGTCAGCCAGCATCTGCGGGGTCGGGGTAAGAATGCGATCGGGTAGCGTCAGTTCACCAGCGAGCTCGGCGGCCTGCACCAAATACCAGTGTCGTGCATTGGGGTTGGTCTCGCGCGATCCGAGCTGGCGTAAGGCGCTGACACGAGCGGCGAGTCCTGCAGCATGTTCCGGCGAGGCTGCCAACAGATCATCGGTGAGGTGTAGCACCCACTGCGGGTCCTGATCAGCCTGAGCCTGTTCGATGGCTGCTAGATAAGCATCAACGCCACCGGCGAGTTGCACACGTCGCTGCGCGATTGCCTGTGGCGGCAGCGGTCTAATCTGGGTGGGGTTGCCGTCGAACCAGCCCAGCATGCCGCCAAAGATGCTGCGTGCCGACCACGCAGGTGTGCCGTAGAACTCGCGTAACCACGGCGATTCAGCAAGATGCGGCGGTAGCTGCAGAGTTGCGGCGATGGCTTCCGGGGAACGGCCTTGATTGATGCCGCGCAAGGTTTGGTCGTAGACGAAGCGGATCGCATCTCGGTAATCAGTGAGCACCTGCATCACCGCATCGGGGCCGATGATGGGCCGGGTATGACTCGGCACCAGAATTTTGGGAGCCAGCGCGCGCATGCGGTCGATCGAATCGGCCCATTGCCGCGGGTCACGGTACGGCGTGCCGCGCAGGGTGTAGAGATTAGGGAAAGCACGGTAGAGGTTGTCACCCGGCAATAGGATGCGAGACTTCGGCAGCCATACAAAGAGCTGGTCGGCGGTCTCACCCGGTGCATGGAACAGTTCGAATTCGATGCCCGCTTCGGTGGCACGTAGGTGATCGTCGAATACTACGGTAGGCCGCAGTGTGTGCATGGTGCTGCCTTCCTGCACATCAAGGAAGCCGCCAATGCCGAGGTTGATTCGCCCGCTGGTATCGAGCCCATGACCATACATGCGCAGCGATCGCGCCGTGATCACCGGCTGCAGCTCCACCGAGGTGCGCTCCATTTCGCGCACAAGCTGGCGATGGGCATAGACCGGAATGTCGCGCCCTTCGGCGAAGGCCGCCGAGCCGCCAATGTGGTCGGGATGTGAGTGGGTGTAGACAATCGCCTGCACTGGCTTGTCGGTGATGTTGCGGAAGGCGGCCATTACCGCCTGCCCAGCCTCCAGCGTTTCCATGGTGTCGACGATGATCACACCGTCCTCGCCCTCCAGCATAATGCTGTTAGCGATGCCGTAGCCGATGGCCATATAGACACCGTCGGCCACGCGGATCACCTGCTGCTCAAATTCAGCTGAGTGTGCTTGCAGTTCCTCCGGTGAAGCCAGTGCCGGTAGCGGGGGCTCGCTGCGACTGCAGGCCGACAGCCAAAGCAGGCCTATCGTGAGTGCAATAAGACGGACCATGGGGCTCTCCTTTTATTTTTATGATGGTGGTGACAGCTAAGCCGCAACGGTTGCCCAAACCAAAGCCCCCATAAAACTCAGCAACACCAAGTAACTCGGCAAGGTAGCCACTAAAATCGAGCCCTTCACGCCACGCCCCAAGCGCGAGCCCATCATGAACGGATACAGCGCACGGGTTAACACATAAATGCCGCCACCCACGCTGGCAAACATCGGGCTAACAAATACCGCCACCAGCCATAGCAGAATCAAAAATGGCGGCATGTGCTCCAGTTGGTTTAGCTGAAAGCGGTCGGCGGCCAGCATTTCGCGGTCTTGGCCAAAGTAGCGGTCAAACTTTTCACCGCGCTTGGTGTATTCGCGTGCTAAGCGAATTTTAGTGCGGCCTACATTCACCACAATAGCGTAATACACCAGCAGGTAGGCGAGGGTAACCAGCAAGGGGCCGGTTTGGGTGGGCAGCTCTAATGGGTGCATGGGTTATTCTCGTGTGGTGGTGAATGCTTTCGAGTATATACGGCTAGCTGATGTTACCCATATTTGTATTAAGCAATACCTTACTATAATGTATTACATTGTATTTTTATGCCGAGGGCTTTGTGATGAGCGTGACAACGGTTCGCCTTCAGACAGAGGTGGAGCAACACTTGGAGGCCATAGCTAACAGGCTGCAGCGCAGTAAGGGCTGGGTCATTAATCAGGCATTGTCGGAATATATTGAAAAGCAGCTGCTTGAGCAGGCGCGATGGCAACAAACGTTAGAGGCCATGGAGTCTGCCGCACAAGGAAAAGTAGTTGATTCTGAAGAAGTTCATGGCTGGTTGGCTAGCTGGGGCTCAGATGCCGAGCAGGATGCGCCGAGGTCTGATAAATGAAATTGGTATACACGGATGTAGCCATTGAAGACTTAAAACGCCTGCGAGAGTTCATCGCGATGGAGAATCCGGCTGCTGCAGGTAGGGTAGCGACTGAGCTTGTTGGCAAAATTAAGTTATTAACGGATTTTCCAAAAATTGGTGTTCCTGTTGCAATGGCGCCAATACCTGATTCTGTACGAGATATGTGCTTCGGCAAGTATGTTGTGCGTTATTCGTTACATGGCAGCACAATTATCATACTGCGAATTTGGCATGGGTTGGAAAGTCAGCGTTAACGCTGACACACCCCGCAATACACCGTACTTCTTCCCGTCACCCGTACCTCCTTCAACGCTTTGCCACAGCTCACACACGGCAAGCCCGCTCGACCATATACGGCCAAGGTTTGTTGAAAATAGCCGGGTTCACCGTTGCCGTTCACAAAGTCGCGTAGGGTGGTGCCGCCTTGGGTAATTGCTTGCGCCAGAATGCTGCGCACGGCCGCGCTTAAACGCTGGTAACGTTCGGCACTGATGCGACCAGCAGGGCGCAGCGGATGTATGCCGACCTGAAACAGCGCTTCGTTGGCGTAAATATTGCCCACACCCACCACCACGTGGTTGTCCATCAAGAAGCTTTTAATGGGGGTGGTTTTGCCGCGGCTTAGGCGAAACAAATGCTCGTCATTAAAGTCATCACTCAGCGGTTCTGGGCCTAGGTGTTTTAACAAAGCGTGTTGTAAGGGTTCTTCGGTGAGCCATAAGCAACAACCAAAGCGACGCGGGTCGTGGAAGCGTAATTCGAGCGTGTTATCACCTTGCAGTGACCAGATTAAGTGGTCGTGAGTTTTGAGCGGGGTGTCGGGGGCGCACAGGCGCAGGCTGCCGGACATGCCTAGGTGTAATAACAAACAGCCAATGTCAGTGTGAATCAATAAGTATTTGGCGCGGCGCTCAACACAGCGGATGGGTTGGCCCAACAAGGTGGTCGGCAAGTGTTCGGGCACCGGCCAGCGCAGGCGGCCGTTGCGAATGCGCAACTGGCCGAACTGACGCCCTACCAGCCACGGCGAGATGCCGCGGCGGGTAGTTTCAACCTCGGGTAATTCCGGCATGGTTTACTCAGTGCTGGTGGTGCGAGTGGTCCGAATGGTCGTGATCAAGTGCTTTTAACCAGGCCTGAATTTGCTCTTCGGTAGGCGGTTTGGCTGGGCGACGACGCAGCGCACGCAACATGGTTAGCACCTGAATTACCGCCAAGCGGCAATTGCCGCAGCGCAGCAAATGCCAGACCACCATTAAATTGACGCGCATAGGCAATGCGCCGGACAAAAACTCCGTGGCATTAGAGCCAACATCCCGACAATTTAGCATTCGCCCGTCTCCTCGTAGTGCGACACCATGGTAAATACCCGTATTCGGGCACGGTGCAGCAACACCCTGAAGTTAGACGGCGAAATGTCCAAAGTGTTACAGATTTCGCTGGGCGAAAGTCCTTCAATATCTTTTAGCGTAATCGCCAGTCGTTGGCCTTCCGGCAAATCTTCTAGGTGATGATCTAAGCATTCTTGTAAAACATGGGCTTGCAGCAGAGCGTCTGGGGTGTCGTCGGTCCATTGCTGAAATTGCACATGCCACTGCGTACCAAACTTTCCGCCCGGCACAAATGCATCGGCTAATGGGTCGTGCGCGGCCTCTAGGCCTTCAAACGAGACCTCACGGCGTTGGCTGCGAATGGCGTTATAGGCTTTGTTGATGGCAATGCGCACCAGCCAGGTTTTTAAACTGGCCCGGTTTTCAAAGTCTTTCAGCGCGGCAATAGCCGAAATCCAAGCTTCTTGCACGGCGTCTTCGGCGTGTTGGGTGGTGATGCTGCGTGCCGCGGCTAACATGGCGCCACCATAACGGTGCATGGCTTCACGGTAGGCGTTGCGATCGGCGACTTTAAGTGCGGCAATCAGCTCTTTTTCAGGAACTTCAGCGAAGTTAAGCGTAGTTGTGGCCATATTAGCTCTTTATTAGTTGTGTTTTCCGGCCCAGTCTCGAGCAAATTGGTGTGCTACACGACCACTACGCGAAGCGCGCGTTTGTGCCCAGCGCAGGCTCTCGCCACGCACGCGATCATCCCAGGTGTTGTAACCCAGTTTGCGTAAGTGGTGTTGCACCATTTGTAAATAGTTGTCTTGGTTGAAGGCTAAAAACGACAGCCACAAACCAAAACGCTCGGACAAGGAAATCTTTTCTTCGGTGGATTCACCGGCATGCACTTCGTCATCAATCCACTGAAAGCCGGCATTGTCGCTATGCAGTGACGGCATTAAATAACGGCGGTTGCTGGTGGCGTAAATCACCACGTTGTCTGGTGCTTCTTCAATGCCGCCATCCAGCGCTGTTTTTAGCGCGATTAATGCTGGGTCGGCAGCGGCCACCGAGAAGTCATCCACATAAATAATGTAACGCTCGGCGCGGCCACGCAGCGGCGCCACAATGTCGGGTAAATCCACTAGGTCATGTGGGGCCACTTCAATCAGGCGCAGGCCTTGGTCGGCAAAGCGGGTCAACAAGGCTTTTACTAGGGTCGATTTGCCGGTGCCGCGCGCGCCGGTTAACAACACATGGTTGCAGGGCTTGTTTTGCACAAATTGCTCGGTGTTGGCCACCAACACGGCTTTTTGCCGGTCGATGCACAACAAGTCGTCGAGCTGTGGCAGGTGCACGGCGGTGATGGGAAGGAGTTGCTGATGACGCCAACGCAGGGCAAGGCTGTGATCTAGGCTGGGTGGCATCTAGTGGGGCCGCTTATTAATGAGTATGAAATAACTGTACCGAATAAGCGGGTGTCTGAGAAGCAAAGTCTTGTTAAACACAGGTCATAAAAAAACCCGCCGAGGCGGGTTTTCTGACACCGTAAACGCAAAGGCTTACTTGATCTTCGCTTCTTTGAAGATCACGTGCTGGCGAATTTTTGGATCAAACTTTTTGATCTCCATTTTCTCCGGCATGGTGCGCTTGTTTTTGGTGGTCGTGTAGAAATAACCGGTGCCAGCTGTGGACACGAGACGGATTTTGTCACGCATGATTAATCTCCTTAGACCTTAACGCCTTGAGCGCGCAGATCAGCAACGATCACGTCAACACCCAATTTGTCGATAGTGCGCATACCTTTAGGGGTAACACGCAGGCGTACAAAACGCTTCTCGCTTTCCAGCCAGAAACGATGGTAATGCAGATTCGGCTCGAAGCGGCGCTTCGTTTTATTGTTAGCGTGCGATACGTTGTTTCCAACCATCGGACGCTTGCCGGTAACTTGGCAAACTTTGGACATAATGTCTCTCCACAATGCGATTCAACTCGCCGCCCAGCGGCGGCTGACAGCAAGGGCGCGATTTATACCAGATGAGCGCCCTGGCTTCAATGAAAATGCTGAAATTTTGTGCCTAATAGGCATTTCGTCCGACGATGACCGGTCAGTAACGGCGAAAATTGAGTACAATCCGCGCCCGGCATTATCCCTTAAGTTGAGTTCGGAGTCTGCTATGACGCAAATAACCGTGCTGGATGCACTCATTATTGGTACTGGTTTTGGCGGCATTGGCATGGCCATTCAGCTGCAGCAGAAGGTTAGCACAAATTATCTGGTGCTTGAAAAGGCCGATGACGTTGGTGGCGTGTGGCGCGACAACCGTTATCCCGGTGCCGCCTGCGACGTGCCTTCGCATTTATATTCTTTTTCGTTTGCCGAGTTTGATCGCTGGTCGCGCAAATTTGCCGGCCAAGCCGAAATTCATGGCTACTTACGCCATTGTGTCGATCGTTTTGGCATTGCCGAGCGTATTCGCTTTAATCAAGAAGTCGATACTGCCGACTTTGATGCCGACAAAGGCATTTGGACGGTGGTGACCCGCACCGGTGAGCAATACCACGCGCGTGCCGTGATTTGTGCCATGGGCCAGTTAAACCGCCCAGCCTATCCAAAAGTGCCTGGCATCGATGCTTTCCAGGGCGAGGTGTTTCACTCAGCGCGCTGGCGTCATGATATCGACCTCACCGGCAAACGTGTGGCGGTAGTCGGCACCGGTGCCAGTGCGATTCAGTTTGTGCCGGAAATTGTGCCTCAAGTGAAAAGCTTGGTGTTGATGCAGCGTTCGGCACCCTATGTTATTGCCAAGCCAGACCGTCCTTATGCCGCGGCCGAGCAGCAATTATTTAAGCGCCTGCCCAAAGTGTTAACCGGCAGCCGTGCTCTGCAATACGTCACCCATGAATACCGTGCCTTGGCCTTTACCTCATTAAAGCAAGCCATGGCGGTGGTGAGCCTGCAATACAAAGCGTTTTTGCGTTCACAGGTAAAAGACCCGGTGCTGCGCAAAAAGCTGACACCCACTGACCATATTGGTTGCAAACGCATTCTGCTTTCTAACGACTATTACCCAGCGCTCACGCAGCCGCACGTCAGTGTGGTGAATGGTGGTGTGCAGGCGGTGGACGCCACCGGCATTACCGGTGGTGATGGTGTGCATCATGAAGTGGATGTGATTATTTATGGCACTGGCTTCCGCGCCACCGAGTTTTTAGCGCCGCTGAAAATCACTGGTTTAAATGGTCGGGTGTTACAAGATGAGTGGCGCGAAGGTGCACAAGCGCTTCTGGGCATGGGTGTTACCGGCTTCCCGAACTTGTATGTGATGTACGGCCCCAACACCAACTTAGGCCACAGCTCGATTGTGTATATGCTGGAAAGCCAGATGGCTTATATTCGCCAATGTGTGCAGCGCATTTTGAGCGACAACCTGCGTTATGTGGATGTGAAGCCAGAAGCGCAGGAGCGTTATAACGACGAGATGCAAAAGCGCCTGCAAAACTCCGTTTGGCAAACCGGTTGCAGCAGTTGGTATGTCAACGAGTTTGGTCGCAACACCGCGAACTGGCCCGGCTTTACCTTTGAGTATCGCCTGCGCACACGCCAACCGAACTGGACTCATTTCGACCTAGCCACTGCATAAGGACCATTATGAAAACTGACGTTTCGATTTCGTATTCAGGCCTAAAGGCAGTTCATAGTGCAGTGGCAAAACGTGTGCTGCCGTTAGCGATTCGTAGCAGCATTCGTCCACTGTGGGCCAGTAACCGTATTTCGGTGCCCACGCTGCGTCGCATCACGAGTGCATTGCTGGCCAATGGCTGGGTGCCGCGTGATGCCGTCATCAGCGAAGAGTCGTTAAAGGGCAATCGCACCGAGGTGATTCGCCCGGCCGCTGGAGCCGGTGAAAACGTGGTGTTTTATGTGCATGGTGGTGGTTATGTGGTGTGTTCCCCACGCACTCATCGTCCGCTCACCTCACGTTTAGCCTTGGCGTTAAATGCCACGGTTTATGTGCCGCATTATCGCTTAGCGCCAGAGTTCCCGTTTCCACATGGCCTAAACGATGTGTTGGCGGCCTATGAAGGGTTGCTGGCCTCGGGTGTGGATGCCTCGCGCATTACCCTGATGGGCGACTCGGCCGGTGGTGGTATGGCCTTGTCATTGGCCATTTCCATTCGCGACAAAAAGTTAGCCATGCCAGCGCGCATGATTCTGATTTCGCCGTGGACTGACCTGACTCTGAGTGGTGAGTCCTTAAGCACCAAAGCGCGTGCCGATCACATGCTGACCTTGAGCTGGATTCATGCCAAAACGCCGCTCTATCGTGGCAAGACCGATGCCAGCCACCCGTTGTTGTCGCCCTTATTTGCCGACTTAAGTGGCTTGCCGCCGACCTTGGTACAAACCGGTTCGGAAGAAATTCTGCTAAGTGATTCTGAGCGTTTGGCCGAGCGGGCTGCGGAGATTGGTTGGGACTTGCAGCTGACCGTGTGGCAGGGCCTGTGGCACGACTTTCAGTTGTTGGGTGATTTGCTGCCCGAAGCCGATGATGCCATTGCCGCGATGGCGCGTTTTGTGGCACTGCGGGCGCGATAGTCGCCGGGTGTCATGCCGGTCCATAACCGAAAGGCTTTGATAAACACACTGGCCTCGCGGTAACCCACGGCGTGGCTAATCACATTGATGTCGAGTTCGCGTTGTCTTAATAACGAGATAGCGCGATCACGACGCAATTCATCTTTGATCAGCTGATAACTGCTGTCTTCACTTTCTAATTTGCGCCGCAAGGTGCGCTCTGACAAATGCAGTTCCCGTGCTAATTCGGCCAGGCTGGGAAAGTCGGCAAAGTCTACTTTTAACAATCGGCTGCGCACCCGATGGCCCCAACTGCCCTGATAAACTGGCTTTACAAAAAAGCCCAGCGGCAGGGTTTTAATCAAGGCTTTTAACTCTTCGCGCGAACGTATTAATGGTTGGCTTAATACCTCGGCATCAAAAATTAGGTGAGTGTGCTCGGCATCAAACTGATGTTGGCAGGGGTAGAGCTGATGGTATTCCGCCACATGCGCGGGGGCGGGGTAACTAAACGCGGTGGCGGACAGCAAAATGCGCCGGTTGATTAACCAGCTGGCAAAACGATACCACGACAGCAAAATGGTTTCGGTCAGCACATGATCGGTGTCTAGCTCTGGTCGCTTTAGGGTTAGTCTTAACATGGCTTGTTTGCCATCACTATGCAGGCTAAGCCGCATGTCATCGGTTAAGACATGATAAAAATGGCAGCCATAGCGCAGGGCGTCGCCCAGTGTGTTCGCGGTTAATACCGAATGCATCATCAACGGGAAACTGCCTACCCGCATGGGCTGTTCGGTAAAACCCATAAACTCATCACCACGCTGCCGCCACAGTGCCTGCATCAGGCTGGCAAACTGCACCGGTAATACTCGGGTATCACTTGCCCAGATCGCGGTTTGGCTTAAGCCGGCTTCAGTAATCAAACGATTGATATCGGCCTGCTGCTGTTCGGCACGGCTCAAAATGGCGCGGATCACATGGCCAGAGACGGTGTGGTGATGCGGATTCATGCTTGTCCAAATTCGTCAGCTAATTTGCTGATTATCTTCCTATAAAGCCGACTTTATCAATTTATTTGGCCGAATTTATCTATTTTGTTGCCGCTTTTGTCATTGAGGCCTAGAGCTATCACAGGCACACTCGGAACCGATTAGTCACAACAGATTATAACAACGAGGCTTGTATGCATTTCCCTTCTTTAAACCATGACTTAGGCGAAACCGTCGATGCCCTGCGCGACAGTGTGCGTCAGTTTGTATTGGCTGAAATTGCCCCAATTGCCGACGAGGTCGATCGCAGCAATGAGTTCCCTATGCATCTATGGCGCAAGATGGGTGATATGGGTTTGCTCGGCATTACCGTTGAAGAAGAATACGGTGGTGCAGGCCTTGGTTATCTAGCTCACACCGTGGTGGTGGAAGAGATCTCGCGCGCCTCGGCCGCTATTGGTTTGTCGTATGGCGCGCACTCCAATCTCTGCGTGAATCAAATCCGCAAAAATGGCAGTGAAGCGCAAAAACAAAAATACCTGCCCAAGCTAATTAGTGGTGAGCATGTTGGGGCATTGGCAATGTCTGAGCCTAATGCCGGCTCGGATGTGGTGAGCATGAAGTTACGTGCTGATTTGAAAGGTGATCACTATGTCTTAAATGGCAACAAGATGTGGATTACCAATGGCCCGGATGCTGATGTTTTGGTGGTTTATGCCAAGACCGATATCCATGCAGGCCCCCGCGGCATTACCGCCTTCATCATTGAAAAAGGCATGAAGGGTTTTAGCACCGCGCAGAAGTTAGACAAGCTTGGCATGCGCGGTTCCAACACCGCCGAACTGGTGTTTCAAGACTGTGAAGTGCCGGTAGAAAACGTACTGGGCACCGTTGGTCGTGGCGTTAATGTGTTGATGTCAGGCTTGGACTTTGAGCGTGTGGTGTTAAGCGGTGGCCCGGTCGGTGTCATGGCTGGCTGCTTAGATGTGGTGCTGCCCTATATTCATGAGCGCAAACAGTTTGGTCAGGCCATTGGTGAGTTCCAATTGATGCAGGGCAAGCTGGCCGATATGTATGTTGCGCTGAGCACCAGCAAAGCCTATTTGTATGCCGTGGCCAAAGCCTGCGACCGTGGCGAGACCACCCGTAAAGATGCCGCCGGGGTAATTTTATACACCGCAGAACAAGCCACCTGGATGGCAGGGCAGGCCATTCAATGTTTAGGCGGCAATGGTTATATCAATGATTACCCCACCGGCCGTTTCTGGCGTGATGCCAAGCTTTATGAAATTGGTGCCGGTACCTCCGAAATTCGCCGCATGTTAATTGGCCGCGAATTGTTTGGTGAAACCCTTTAAGGCCTTTAGCTAATGCGTTCAGGAGTGAACAGATGAAATCCATTCGAATTGGTTGTGCCTCGGCATTTTGGGGTGACACCAGCACTGCCGCCGAGCAGTTAGTGAATCACGGCAAGCTCGACTATTTAGTGTTTGATTACTTGGCCGAAGTGACCATGTCGATTTTGGCGGTGCAGCGCATGAAAGACCCGGCTCAGGGTTATGCCCGCGACTTTGTTGAGGTAATGACACCGCTGTTGCCAGCGGTGAAAGCGCAAGGCATGAAAGTGATTAGCAACGCCGGTGGCATGAATGTGGGCGCTTGTCGTGATGCCTTAGCCGCAGCGGCAGAAGCCGCCGGCATTAGCCTGCGTATTGCCGTAGTGGAAGGCGATGACCTGACCATGCGCCAAGGTGAATTCCGCGAAGCTGGTATTACCGAGATGGACACCGGCTCAGCATTTCCCGGTATGTTGGTTAGCATGAACGCTTATTTAGGCGCCCCTGCGGTGGCAGAAGCGCTACGCCAAGGTGCCGATGTGGTAATTACTGGCCGCGGTGTCGACAGTGCAGTGACACTGGGCCCCATGCTCTATGAGTTTGGTTGGGATGTGCGTGACTACGACAAGTTAGCGCAAGGCTCATTGGCTGGTCACATTATTGAGTGTGGTGCACAGTGCACCGGCGGTAACTTTACCGACTGGTTAACCGTGGCCGACGGTTACGAAAACATGGGCTTCCCGTTTATTGATGTGCGCGAAGACGGCTCATTTATTGTGGGCAAACCCGAAGGCACCGGTGGTGCGGTAAACGTGGCCACCGTGGGCGAACAAATGCTGTATGAAATTGGCGACCCACGCGCTTATTTGCTGCCCGATGTGCGTTGTGATTTCACCACCGCCACGCTAACGCAAACCGGTGATGACCAAGTGTTAGTGCAGGGTGCTAGCGGCTTTGCCCCGCCTGACACCTATAAAGTATCGGGCACCACACCGCGTGGCCATCGCATTACCTCGATGTTTTTGATGGGTGGGCGTGAAGCACCACAAAAGGCCGCACGTGTGGCACAGGCCTTAATCAAAAAATGCGAAACTTTATTTGCCAGCAAAGGCTGGGGCCCCTTTAGCGAAACAGCAGTGGAGCTGTTGGGTGCAGAAACCATGTACGGCGCTAATGCCCGTGCCGGTGCGGCGGCCACGCGTGAAGTGGTGGTGAAAATTGCCGCCAAGCACAAAGAAAAAGCGGCCTTGGTGTTGTTCTCGAAAGAGTTGGCACAAGCCGCAACTGGCATGGCACCCGGTTTAACCGGCTATTTTGGTGGCCGCCCCAGTGTGCAGCCAGTGGTGCAATTGTGGTCCTGCAAAGTGCCTAAGCGTGATGTCAGCATCACCGTTGATTTTGAAGGCCAACGCACGCCAGTCGTGGTAGATGAAGGCCAACCGTTTGATGCCACCGCACTGCCAGCACAGCCTGCCGGTGATGTTTGGACGCCCACGGCTGATGCCGTTACCGTGCCGCTGATTAAGCTGGCGGTAGCACGCAGTGGTGACAAAGGTGATCACGCCAATATTGGTGTGATGGCACGTGACCCTGCTTATTTGCCGTATTTGCGTGCGGCACTGACCGAACAAAAAGTGGCGGCTTACTTTAAGCATTTAATTGCGGCTAATGGTTCGGTGTCGCGCTGGGAGCTACCCGGCAGCCATAGCTTTAACTTCCTGTTGCGTCATGCCTTGGGTGGCGGCGGCATTGCCTCGTTACGCACCGACCCGCAAGGCAAGTGTTTTGCCCAAATGCTGTTGGACTTAGACATTTCTGTGCCGCCCGCCGTGGCCGCTACTTTGTGAGACTGTTGTTATGACCATTTTAGAATCACGGGTTAATACCGCCGATGAAACCTTCGCCAGCAATCGCGAAGGCATGTTGGCCGCCATTGCGGCACTGCGCGATGTCGAGGCCAGTGTGCGTGCTACCGAAGAGAAAGCACGGGCTAAATATCACAAGCGTGGCCAAATGCTGCCGCGTGAGCGTGTGCATTTATTGCTGGATCGCGGCTCGCCATTTTTAGAGCTGTCGACGCTGTGCGGCTACAAAATGCATGACGATAAAGACGGCTCGTTGGCCGGTGGTAACACCATTGCTGGCATTGGTTATGTTGAAGGTGTGCGCTGCATGATCGTGGCGTCTAACAGCGCCATTAAAGGCGGCACCATGACCCCGTTTGGTGTGCAAAAAACACTGCGCCTGCAAGAGATTGCGCTGCAGCAAAAACTGCCGGTGGTATCACTGATTGAGTCTGGCGGTGCCAACTTAATGTATCAGGCCGAGCTGTTTATTCCTGGCGGCAAGACCTTTGCTAATCAGGCGCGTTTGTCGGCTGCGGGCATTCCACAAGTCACCGTGGTGCATGGTTCATCCACTGCCGGTGGTGCTTATATGCCGGGTCTGTCTGACTATGTGGTGATGGTGCGTAAAAATGCCAAAGTGTTTTTGGCCGGCCCACCGTTGCTGAAAGCGGCTACCGGTGAAATTGCCATTGATGAAGATTTGGGTGGTGCAGAAATGCATTGCCAACAGGCCGGTACCGCCGAATTTTTAGCGGAAAATGATGCCGATGCCATTCGTTTAGCGCGTGAGATTGTGCGTGGCCTGAATTGGAATGCAGACAAGCCGGCATTGCCACGTTTGCCAGTGAAGGCACCGCGTTATGGCATGGACGAACTCTGTGGTGTGGTGCCTGCCGACTACCGCAAACCCTACGATTGCCGTGAGGTGATTGCGCGCTTGGTTGATGACTCCGAGTTTTTGGAATTCAAAAGCGAATATGACAAACAAACCGTTTGTGGCCGTGCTGTCATTGATGGCCATGCCGTTGGCATTATTTCCAATAACGGCCCCATCACCACTGCTGGCGCTACCAAAGCGGGTCAGTTTATTCAGCTCTGCTGCCACGCTAATTTGCCCATCATCTATTTGATGAACACCACTGGTTATATGGTGGGTTCGGCCTCCGAGCAGGGCGGCATTGTGAAGCATGGTTCAAAAATGATTCAGGCCGTGGCCAACGCCACCGTGCCGCAAATCACCTTGGTGATGGGCGGATCATTTGGTGCCGGTAACTACGGCATGTGTGGTCGTGGTTTTGGTCCACACTTTATTTTTGCTTGGCCTAATAGCCGCACGGCGGTGATGGGTGGTGAACAAGCGGCCAAGGTGATGTCGATTATCACCCGCGAAAAATGGATCAAGCAGGGCAAAGAAATTGGCGAGCAAGACGAAGCCATTTTGAAAATGCTGGAAATGCAAATCATCAATAAATTCGATGAGGACTCACACCCCTTTGCTGCCTCGGCACGTTTGTTTGATGACGGCATTATCGATCCGCGCGACAGCCGCAGAGTGTTGGCGCTGACCTTATCAGTTTGCCGCGAAGCACAGCGTCGTGAACTGCGTAGCAATAGCTTTGGCGTGGCGAGGTTCTAATCATGACAACAACTGTTTTAACGCAATTTGATAATGACACCGGTGTGATGACAATCACGCTAAATCGTCCAGAGGCGCGAAACTCACTGACGCCGGATATGGTTGATGCCTTGTCGGCATTGTTTGCCGAGTTAAAAGCCCGTGACGATGTGCGTGTGGTGTTAATGCGCAGCCGTGGTGGCCACTTCTGTGCCGGTGCCGATCTTAAAGGTGTGTTTGTTGATGCCGCAGCGGCGCCAACACCGGGTCAGCCAGATCCTATTGTTGCAATCAACCGTCGTTTTGGTGAGCTGTTACGAGCAGCCGAAGCCATTCCGCAAGTGCTGATAACAGTCTGCGAAGGCGGGGTGCTGGGTGGTGGTTTTGGTTTGGCTTGTGTGTCTGATATCGCCTTAGCGCATACCGGCACCAAGTTTGGGATGCCAGAAACGTCGCGTGGCCTGCCACCAGCACAGATTGCACCGTTTGTGGTGCAGCGCATTGGCCTTACCCAAGCCCGCCGTTTGGTGTTAACCAGTGCTCAGTTTGATGGCAATGAAGCACTGCGTTTAGGGCTGGTGCATGAAGTGTTTAGTGATGAGGCCAGCTTGGCTGATGCCTTGGCACGTAACCTGACACAGGTACTGCGCTGTGCGTCATCCGCTAATGCTCGTAGCAAAGCCATTGTATTAAGTGTTGGCCAGATCGATCCCGATGCCGTGTTAGACCAAGCGGCTGACCACTTTGCGGCCTGCGCTCGCAGCAGTGAAGCGCCGGAAGGCATTGGTGCCTTTATGCAAAAACGTGCAGCCAGTTGGGCGCGCACCGTAACCGCTGCCGATGTGGCGCGATTATTGACCCCAGTAACTCAGGAGGCTTCGGCATGAGTTTGTTTGATTGTGTACTCATTGCCAATCGTGGCGAGATCGCTGCACGTATTATTCGTGGATGCCGTAAAGCCGGTTATCGCACCGTGGCGGTGTATTCCGAAGCGGACAAAAACGCACTGCATGTGCGTGAAGCCGATAGTGCCTGGTGCATTGGTCCGGGCCCCGTTGGTGAGTCTTACTTATGCATCGACAAGCTGATTGCCGCGGCCAAAGCCACTGGCGCTGGTGCCATTCACCCCGGTTATGGTTTTTTATCCGAGCGTGATGACTTTGCCCGTGCGGTGCAGCAAGCGGGTCTGATTTTTATTGGTCCTGATCCCGATGCGATTGAGGCCATGGGCAATAAAAGTGCTTCGAAAGAACGCATGATTGCCGCCAACGTACCCTGTGTGCCGGGTTACCAAGGTGCCGGTCAGGAAGATGACCTGCTGGTGGCTGAAGCGATTAAGGTTGGCCTACCTGTGATGGTGAAAGCGGCCTCCGGTGGTGGTGGTCGTGGTATGCGTTTGGTGCATGTCGCCGACGAGTTAAAAGCGGCTATTCAGTCTGCCCGCAGTGAAGCGCTTAACGCCTTTGGTGATGGCCAGCTGCTGATCGAAAAAGCGGTGCTAAATGCACGTCACGTCGAGATTCAAATTTTTGGTGATCGTCACGGCAATGTGGTGCATTTGGGCGAGCGTGATTGTTCGGTACAACGGCGTAATCAAAAAGTGATTGAAGAAGCGCCGTCACCCGCAGTAGACCCAGAGTTGCGTGCTCGTATGGGTACGGCAGCAGTAGCAGCGGCCAAAGCGGTGAATTATGTCGGTGCTGGTACCGTTGAGTTTATGTTGGCTGCCAATGGCGAGTTTTATTTCCTGGAAATGAACACCCGTTTGCAGGTTGAACACCCGGTGACTGAACTGGTTTATGACGTTGATTTGGTGAGCTGGCAGTTGCTGGTAGCGCAAGGTCAGGCGCTGCCGATGACACAGGCTGAGATTGATGCGCGCCGTCATGGTCATGCCATTGAAGTGCGTTTATGTGCGGAAGATCCAGCGCGTGGTTTCTTGCCCCAGACTGGTAAAATTTTGGCCTGGTCGGTGCCACAAGGTGACGGTCTGCGGGCAGATCACTGTGTCATTGAAGGCGGGGTGATCTCACCGTTTTATGACTCATTACAAGGCAAGTTAATGGCGTGGGCACCAACCCGTGAACAAGCCATTAAAAAGCTGATCAATATGCTGCATGACACCGCGTTTTTAGGTCTAGCCAGCAACCGCGACTTCTTGATTCAGTTGTTATCGCATGCCGAATTTCAAGGCCCGGGCGTCACCACCGGTTTTATTGCTGAGGACTTCCCAGCCGAGCGTATTACGGCCTTGGCAAAACCCAATGAGGCTCATCG
>CAYYWS010000028.1:0-16514 GCA_964473955.1 uncultured Paraperlucidibaca sp.
GTTCTGGGTTCTGCAGGATGAAAATGAATGTCCTCAACAGGCTCAGCTTCGCCCGCCAGCTGAGACTCGTAGAAGTAATCAACATCACTTACACGCCGATTAAAAATATTTAAAATATCCAATTGAGCACTTATGGATTTTGTAAGCTCAACATTTGCACGGGCGTTGACCAGCACACTACTTGATGAGCGTACGCTATTGTCCTCAACTAATGGGCGGGGACCGAAATAGCGCATACGTAGCCCTGTACGCCATTGCGAAGTGGTTTGCCAATCAATACCAACAGACGCAGTTTGCTCTATCGCCCCCGGAATTCTGTTTTCGCCAGCAGGTGCTTGGCGAAAGCGCGCTCGAGAAAAAGCCAAATCCGCATCCACCGTTAAGTCAGTTGTCGGCCGCCAAAAATTCGCCAACTCAATGCCCTGTCGTTGACTGGGCAAACTCGCTTCAGTCGTGCCTGCATCACCTACGAATAAAAGCTCTGAATCAAGATCAAGACGCCAAAACGCTAAGCTTGTTTGTAAACCGGGAATAATTGCAGTGCGCAGACCAAGCTCATAACTTTTAGCACGAACTAATGGATCTGCAGGAGTTGTACTGGTCGCAAATTCGGGCACCCGAAAATCTGGATTAATTCGTGTTGTCGCGCCACGAGCATCATTACTGTGAAAGCCATAACCTGTCTGTACGTAATATTCTGTTTTTGCCCATGGCCCAAAAATAAGCGCTGCTTTTGGGCTCACAATTTGATCATTAACTCGACCCCCATTCACCGCTTGATCAGCCTTAACATTAAAATAAAATGCATCTGCTCTAAGCCCTAATACACTGCGAAACCACGGCTGCCACTGCAAGCTATGCTCAGCAAATACCGCCACACTGGTTTGCTTTACGTCATCTTGGCGAATTCTTCCGGTTCGCTGACCCGCCGTTGTCGTAAACAACCCAACACCATCAATGTCATCGTGACGTATTTGACTGCCTAAAGTGAACTCACTGGCCATATCACTAAACTGACCAAACCACGTGTTAGATACCGCACCACCATAAATTCGGCGCGCATCGACCTGCTCAAATTGGTCACCGTTATTACACTGCCCCGTTAACGCAATATCATTTAAACAATAGGTAAAGTTCGACAAAAGATTCAGACGATAGTCAGTGGCATACACAGAGGCTCGTCTCTGTTGATCGCCAACACGCTGAGCCCATTGTCCCGACAAGCTATAGCGCTCTGTACGCCCACCCGAGGTGGGGTCAATGGTTCCAAAGCGACCGATCATGCCACTTTCAACTGCTCGCTTAGGTATTTGATCGGAAGATTTCCAACTTGACGAATACGCCATGCCCGTAATCGACCAACCGTCATTGACTGAGCCACGACTATAACGAAGCAACGCATTGCGCTTGATAAGGTCTTCATCTAAGTCAAATGGACCATTAGTTTCTGTCCACTCAAATGCATGTAATAGCTGGCCATCAGCAACGGCATGACTGCCGGCGACCAAACCTCGGCGATAGCCATCCTCACCAACGCTGACATCAATAAATGGGCGCTCAAGGAAGCGAACATACTCAATAGCAACAGAACCAGCAGTGGCAAAATCACCGACATCTGCTGCTAAAGCACCCTTGCGATACGCCACATGATCAACTAGTTCTGGAATCAAAAAGTTAAGATCTAAATAACCTTGACCATGACCATGTGTCGGCATGTTTAGCGGCATACCCATCAAAGTGGCCGCAAAATCAGTACCGTGGTCCAGATTAAAACCACGTAAATAATATTGATTGGCTTTGCCACTGCCGCTATGTTGAGAAATGATTAATCCTGGCACGGCCTCTAGCACCTCTGCCGGTCGAAGCAGTGGCCGCGACAGCAGTTGCTCTCGAAGCACAGTGCCTTCACTTGCTGAATTTGCCATGCCAATTAAATCAGTTTGTCTTGCCTCAACTGTCACGTCATCTAGCGTTTGAATTCCTCCTCCAATTGCTGTGGACGCACTAACACATAAAGCAAACCCCATTACGAATGAACGCATGATTGATTATTCCATTAACTTTTATGAGGCTTACCTGTAAACAACACTGGTCCAGTTGGCGAGTTATTTGGAGAGCCCCCACGAGGCTCGTCACTGATGGCAAAAAGTGTTACGTCAGTTAACTTAGATAGCTGAGAGTCACTTAATTTAAGTATTGCAAAATCATCATCAAGGTTAATTAGACCTAACGAGTGAGGCGTACCATTAGCATCGATAGCCCATAACTCGAGGCTTCTATCCGGTGCCTGCTGCCAATTCGTATTAACAGCAATGCTGAGGGTGTCATCACTAATTTGGCTTAACTGCCACTGTAAGTTTTGATGATCACTGGTCAATGTCGCAATTGCGGTAGAGTATTCAGCCGTCAAGGGCTTGGTTGGCTCTGTTAATGAAAATGGAAGTGTTAGCCACAAACCTAAACTTGCGGCCATTGCAAATCCAATGACAGCCCAGCGAGTACCACGGTATTTTTTAATCGGTATTGCAGGCTTGAATAGCTCTTTTTCGATATGGCTCCAAACACTCACGGGAACAGGTGTTTCAGGTAACCAATGCGCCATTGGTGCCAATAGTTTTTCCCACTGCGTTACATGCTCATTAATATCGGCACGCTCTTCTCGCAAGCGCTTCCACCGTACGGCTGCTTTGCCACGTAATGTACCTAAAACGTATTGAGCACTAACTGAGTCAATTACTTCATTAGTCAGATGCATGATGTAAGCACCTCCGTAAGCTGGCTAAGCCGCGGCGAATCGACGACTTAACTGAGCCTAATGGTGATTGGGTTTTTTCAGCCAATTCGCTATGGCTAAGACCATGGAAAAAGGCCAGTGTTAGCGCATGTTTTTGCGGGCCACTTAAACCTTCCATGCACCGAGCCAAGTCTTGAGCTTCATGATGGTTCTGTAATGTCTGCAACGGAGACGGTTGATTACAAACCAGCTCATTCCAGTCAATGAAGTCAGAGGAATGGATCTGTGTCACACGCTGACGCAGGCAATCAATGCATCGATTTCTGACAACCACGTTTAACCACACTTGCACACTACCTTTGCCTGAGTGGTAACTACTGGCCGACTTCCAGACATTAATAAAAGACTCTTGTAAAACCTCTTGAGCCAAATCACGATTTCTCAACACTGAAATTGCAAGCGTATAAAGCCTTGGTGAAGTGCGTTGATAAAGTGCTGCAAAGGCTTGTTTATCGCCTTTACCTACTCGCTCAACCAAGGCAACTAGTTCATCGGTCATAATTATCCCGGAATCAACTGCCATTCAAAAACTCTTTGCAAAAGCCAAAGGAGTGCCACCAGCGCAATTAGAGCACTGACAAAAGGCATAAAAAGCTGGCGATAGAAGCGTGAGTTACGCGACCACCAAAGTAGTGGGAAAACCAAAACCACCACCAATAATTGCCCGAGCTCTACACCTATATTAAATCCAGCCAGAGCAGAAAGCTGTGGCCCAGTTGTCAGCGGTAAGCCTTGCAACACACCAGCGAAGCCAAAACCATGTATCAGTCCAAAAACACCCGCGATTAAAGCGCGGGAGCTAATAAATATTGGCTTAACTGTATGGACGGCAGCCAAAATAATGGATGCAGCAATTGCTGATTCAACCCAACGCGATGGCAAATTAACCAATTGAAGCGCAGCAAGTGCAAGTGTTACCGAATGCGCCACAGTAAATGCAGTAACGATACCCGCTGTATGCAAAAATGCTGAACGAAATGATTGCGAGGGCAACCATTGATTCGCTTTTCGTGTCAGGCAGGCTGGCAACAATAAACAAAGTAAAAATAAAACGTGGTCATATCCCGTTAATAAATGATGAACACCTTCTTCCAGAAAACGAGTAAAGGTGTGCCATAAGGTCTCATTGCCATCCAGCACTATAGGCCCCTGATCTGGCCTTAAAATAGTCGTGACAAAACCATTGTCGGTACTAATGCTTAATAAGCCTCGGTGCAAACTATCAATGCCTTTTAACAGTCGATAATCAATCGTCAGCGCATCATTTATTTGAGCACCATTGCAACTCATTAACCAATGCTGAGCGGCATAAGATCCATCACTATGCTGCACCAGCCCAATAGGCTCAGATCGCCCTAACCACTCACAGCGATTTTCACCAAGCTGAAGCGTTAACTGACTCTGCAAAAACGTTTCGATATCCTCGCTGCGCGTGCGAATCTCACCCCAAGTGAGTTGTCCATCTTGATTCGTATCTAAAAAAAGCAGTGCATCAAGATCACGTAAGGCAACATCCCAAACCACATTCAGGATAGCCCCATCTTGTTGAATTTGAAGATAACTGTCACTTGCTTTATGCGCCCAACTATTTTGGACCAGCAGCAAAAGACATATCGTTAAGAAAGCCTGCACACGACGAATCATTTGGCGCTACTCGCCGTGGCTAAGGCACGCTCAGTCAACCAGCGTTGCGCACGAACATCCTCGAATCCCGTCTCGCTTTGCCATTTAGCTAAAAGACTTAAGTCTTTAGAGGCTGATAGAGCTAACGATGTACGAAGGTAAATTCGATAGTCAGCAGTTTCACGCTGGGTTGCCCAGTTCTTTCTAGCGAAGTTAAGCGCCGTTTCGGGTTGTTGCATCACATCCAAATAAAATACAGCCAGTTCACGCTCGTGACCAGGCTCCTTACGCGCCAAGAATGCTTGCCAACGACTTTGAACTTGTTGTTTATGAGTAGTGGCGGATTTATGAAGACCTAACTTAATTTCAGCTCGGGTAAGCAGCGTCAAAAGACCATCATGCGCGGTCCAATTCTTAAGCATCACTAAGCTATCTCGAGCATCACCTTGCCAATAAAGCCAATCTGCATAAGCCGCTGTCGCTTCAGCAGAACCTAGTGCAGCAGCATTCTGATAAAATCTGTTGGCATCCTGATCCAGCCCTAAACGGTCAGCAAGATCGGCTCGACTTAATTGCCACCAAGTCAGTTGATCATCGGTTAAGCCCAACTGTTTAACAGGCACTTTGTTTAGCTGCTTCAATGCCTCAGCAGCACTGCCAGTAGAACCCATCACTTGAGCCTTACAAATTAAAGCAAAAGGCAACATCGAGAAGCCACTTAGCTGCTGACATCGGCTCATGGCATGAGAATACTGGCCACGAACAAGTGCTATCGAGGCACTAAGTAAAGCTGCTTCAGAAGCAACAGCAGACGGTGTTTTGAGTAGGTCATCTAGTACTTTTTCGGCCTCTACAAACTGATGATCTGCTTGAAGGAACCTTGCGTACAGCAAGCGAATACTGGGGTCGGCAGGATATTTAGCTAATAATACGGGTAGCTGAGCACCGGCATAACCTAAATAGCGGGGATCACCTTGTTGGCGAGCCAGATTTAAAAACTCTTGAACTTGGAGGAGTTGATCATTTAAAGAATCAGCATTAGCTGATGCAGCAACTGAATTTAAACGAGGTCCAAGGGGGAGTTTTTCTACAACCACATCATCACTGGATGGAGTAATGACACGGCGCATAGTGTCCGCCGCCCATAAGGGCGACGACACCATAACGCTTATCAAGAACAGCTTAAACTTCATAGAGCTTCAGGTTCAGTAGTTTCAGGTAGTGGTGCAATTAATCGAGCCACAAGTTCAGCTGATGGCTCACCAACTTCGGGTTGCTGATTTATAAGGGCCCGCACAGTGGCAATAAAACCATCGTCGTTATTGCCACGTGAATCCTCGTTATTACAAGCAGCGAGCGTTAGCACAGCCGCTGTAACAAACATCAGTGAGATACGTTTTTTCATGAACACTCTCCCGTCGGTGACTTAGTTACGTGCACCAGGTATCGGTGTTCTTAAATACGGGAAGGCATTATCAAATTGACTTGCCTCTTGTCGAACACCATCGGTAAACGGAAGTGTCCCAGTAGGTGCGTCACTAGGTGCACATACACCTAAATTAGCGTGACATAACAAGCCCATGGAAACTCGTAGTGCAATATCAACCACATCGTCACCGGGACGACGACCATTCGGAAATCCAGCTAAATCACCGCCGACTACACCCAAGTGGTTCTGCATATTTGCAGGCACTGGCATGGGCCCCGCTGTATTAAGGCGCAGCATTTCTGAACCTTTTACATTAGCAGGCTGATTTAAAGTTGGTACACCCGTTAAAAAGGCAGTCACCAAGTCAGTTCGCGGAAAATTGGTTGGCGCTGCGGTGTTAAACAGTGCCTCAATTAAAAATGGCAACGAAGGATTTGTGACATAGTCAATAAACTGCGCATCATCTTTAGGTTGGCTTGCGTTGAACTTGTCTTTGTCTTTTAAACCAATAATGACTTCATTTACCAACGGCATGCCCAAGCGAGAAACTTGCGTCCAAGGACCACCCTCTTTGCTAGCGGTGTTATTGCTTACAGGTTTCGGGTTTACCAATCGTGCTTGACGCACACTGGCTGTTGTCCAACCACCAATCACTGATTCATTACCAGCCGTTAAACAATTGCTCGGGATTTCCATCGCTAAGGTCGTAACGTTTTTATCAGCTAAATCGTCTTTCTCAACATTGTCAGGACCAACTGGATTGGCGATATTCACAAGGTCAAACACTTCACCTAAATTGACCACAAATGAGTCTTTACGTTGACCAACAAAGATTTTACCGGGAGTTGAGCAACCAGGAATATTCACATTATGAATAAACTGATTTGCGTACTGGGCATAATTTGGAATGGATTTTTCACCAATATTATCAACAGGCTTGGTAAATGTAGTCCCACCACCGGAGGCATTTGTCAGCAACTGACGGGTACTGTTGGCGCCACGACGAGTGCCTTTAACCATCGTCACAGTAAATGTTTCCTGCACATTTAATGTTGGATTGTTTCCAGACGGCGGCAAGTTTACGAGTGGAATAGAAATCATTTTTCCACCAACTGGCACTTGCAAATCATTTAATGTGTTTTTGAAGCGGAACTGAAAGGTAATGTCTTCTACTGCATCTCCATCGTTATCAATATGGATTTCGTAGAGTGCATTGGGATCGAGTGAGAAGTAATTTGGTCCACCATAGGGATCTTGTAATGGCAGGTAGTTGGCTATCAACGTGACAAAGTTACTGCGATTTGCCTCGTAACTACGAAACATATAAAAATCTGTTCCATCCACTTTTGGCATTGTTGTAATAAAGGGGGCTTCACGATGGCTAGAGGCGTAGGCGGAAGTGATCACTGTTGCCGTTGCCACAAGCATGGCCCCGACAATGGGTATAAGTTTGGGGCGCTTAAGCGAGTGAGAGGTCATTTTGTAACTCCACATGTATGAATTATTGTTCTTACATGTAGCTATACGCACCTAGTGTCTTATTGGATGCACTCTTTCACTCTTTTTTAATTTGATTTCGTGGGGCTCTTGAACAGCTTCCCGTCTTTCATAATCACAACGAAGTTGTTTTCTGGGTCCGCGATCAGGTTAATGTCGGTGAGTGGGTCGCCATTCACAAGCAGCAGGTCGGCAAGCGCACCCTCTTCGACAACACCAAGCGCTCCGGGATAGGGGCTGCGCAAACCGGAAAGTGCCAACAGCTGGGCATTATCACGTGTTACTAACTTAAGGACTTCGGCTGGCTTAAACCATTCAGCAAGCTGTGGAATAAACGCATTTTGCTCGTGGTTAAGGTCAGGCTCAAATAAAAAGTCGGTTCCCCAAGCGAGCTTTACGCCTAGATCACGCGCCAAGGGCCAAAGCCGAGCTTGGCCTTCTAGCACGGGGGCTCGCTTGACGACGCGCTGGGGGTTCATATCGGGAGTGTTCGGTCTAAGCACCTGAGTGGAAAGCCAGACATTATGCTTAACCATTATCCGCAGCGTTTTTCTATCTAAAAGCTGGCCGTGATCGATGACCTTAACACCCGCCTTGATCGCACGCTGCACTGCGCGCGGAGTGTAGGCATGCACAGTCACATAGGTGCCCCAATCTTCAGCAGCTTCCACGGCTGCCCGCATCTCGTCGAAGGTGTACTGCGTCACATCAACAGGATCGTAATCCGAAGATGTGCCGCCCCCGGCCATAATTTTGATCTGACTGGCACCAAATCGCAGATTCTCGCGTGTAGCCGTCAAAACTTCATCTCGACCATCGGCTATAAAAGTAGCGCCCATTTGCTCAGCACGAGAAACTTCCCCGAAGAAGCGCCTAGAACGTTCGTGCGGCAAACGCATATCGCCATGACCCGAAGTCTGGCTAATGGTCGCGCCCGAAGGCCATATACGCGGCCCAATAACCCGACCTGAATCAATAGCTGCCTTTAGCTCAAAAATCGGGCCGCCCGCATCACGTACTGCGGTGAATCCACGCAGCAACATCTCTTCTGCATTGCGGGCAACAGCGGCATTGATCTTGGCTGGCGATAGATCCGGCGAGTGGAGATCTGCCATGCTCAAAGCGCCAAACGTCATGTGAACATGCGCATCAATCAAGCCCGGCATCAAGGTACGCCCATCTCCTTGAATAATACGTGTATCAGCTCTGCGATCGACCGGAATTGGGTTGGTGGAGATGCGTTCGATGATATTACCGCGCACCAGCACATTCGAAGGGGCAGAAAGCTTATTGCTGGTGCCGTCAAAAATGCGCACATTCTCAAACAATACAGTAGGCAATTGCGAGCCTTGCTCCTGACCAACTGCTGGCATAATTAGGCCGAGTACCAGAAATAATGCAACGCATGGCTTGAACAAGAGCCGCATAGCAGCCTCCGCTTTTAGTTGTAGTAATAGGCCTTATCGTGCGTTTGAAGCCATGAAATTTAATTATCTCAATATCTGCTCTGAATCGGCTCGACAAGACTTAGACAGCACCCTTCCGCACAAACCGATAAAACAAGTTAGGCTCCGACACCACAAAAATCTCGCCATCCTCGCCTAATGCCAGCCCTTCTGGTTGTGGCACTTTGCGCTGTAAGCCATGTTGCCCACGCCATAACGGCAACATGCCCAGCAGCTCACCAGATAGGGCATATTCTGCAATCACCGCAGACTCTTCACTGAGCAATAACAAGCTTTGGGTGGGTGGGCTAATACTGATGGAAGCAAGGTCACTCATGAACAAAGCTGACGAACGCGTTGGTTTCCACTGTGATTGTGTTTGCTGATTCAAGGTGACAATCGACATCGGCCACTTTTCTTGCACCATAAACAATGTTTGGCTGCTGTCATCCCAATCCGCGCCTTCTAGCCCCAGGTTGCTAAAAGCAGACAGGTTCATGGCATGTTTAACCGATTCACTTACATTAACGTTCGGCGTTTCGGGCTGGATATCAATCCAATACGCTTTGTTTTTGCCTTCAGAGATCACCACATATTCAAAGCCCTGAATATGGCTAATGCCTTCAATATCGTCTGCGTTATCTAGATCAATAATGCGTAACACATCACCACTGAGCGACATCTCGATGGCTTGTGTGGGGCGATTAGTAACGCCCATCAGGGTGTTAGTGTGATGGTTATAGGTAAGACCCGACAGGTTGCGCTGAATGCCTGCCAGTGGCTTAGCTTCAATGACGACCTGATAGTCGGACAACTGCAGGCTGCTGTACTGCGTTTGGGGGCTTAATTGCGTCAGATAAAACCAATGGTAGGCCACCGACAACGGCTTAAAGATTATGCCCAGTGTGATCACAGGCAGCAGCAATAAAACCCATAAATAACGCCGTTTACTAAGCACTATGCCATCTCTCCTAAACAGCTAAAGATGCTGACACAGGCTTAAGTGGCAAACAACAGCGTTAACGTTGTGTCGGTGTTAACGAACTCATAATACCAATAACCTGCCAATAACTCGGCGGCTCTGGGATCACCTGACGTTGTTTTAACAACTGATGTGCCTCGGCTAGTTTAAACCACGGGCAAGACGCCAAAATATGGTGCTCCATGTGGTAATTCACGCCGATGGGCGCCACTAGCGCTCTGGCTAACCAGCCGGCGCGCACGCTGCGGGTATTTTCAAACATATTAATGTTGCGGGCACAGGCGGCGTGTTCGGCCATGGAGCGAATGCGCATTAACGCCATAAAAAAAGTTAAGTGAGCGCCCACCCAACACAGGTATAACCAGGCATGGCCAGCGGCACTTAACATCATAAACAGCGCGATATTAGTGATCAGCATGGGGGTGAACTCAGCCACAAAATGTTTTAGGTGATGCAACCAAGACTGGCGCGGTAGCCACTTTACCTCGCCGGTCACTGTCCACTGCATCAGGCCTAAATCCATTAACACGCGGCCAATTAAAAACTTAATTCCAATCAGGCCGCTTAGGTCGCGGGCAAATTTTCGTGTTAACGAGCGTGGTGTGGTGGGATAACCGTCACGCAAGATCAAATCTGGATCGTCTGCTGTGCCGGTACGGGTGTGATGGATGAAGTGATAGGCGCGATACTTAGCTAAGTTGTTCCATAACGGTTTGGCGCATAGCCAATCGGTAAGCACGCTGTTAAGCCATTTGGTTTTGAACAAGGTGCCGTGTGCGGCGTCGTGTACCAAAATCGATAACGACAACTGCCGTCCCGCCAAAAACACCATGCCCAGCACAATACAGGGTACGGCTACCCACCATGCAAATTGACTCGCCCAGGCCATCAACGTAAAAATTAGCGCCACCCCGCCCCAAGTCATCAGTACCGCCCACGCACCCATAACATCCGAGCGCTGGGTTAGTGCACGAATTTCCTCTCGTGATAACACATCGGTCACGCGCTGTTTGGTGGCTGCACTTTGTGCAAACACGGCTTCTGAGTCTATGTGGTCAACACTCATACAAATATTACTCAATTTGTTGTAAAGTTAATTTATATGTATGATTACAGCAATTGACCCCGGGAGCAAGGCCATGAATCAATCTACCCCTGCATTACATCCAGATGCACTCGCCAATACCCATGAGGTGTTTAACCAAACACCAGCTTTAGTGGACTACAACGCTTTTGATGGCGACACCGCGCTAAAAGAAGCAGTGATTCGTGAGGGTGCGGCCTCGGCCGTGAGCGAGTTGTCCGCTTTTGGTGCCCGCACTGGCAGTGCCGAGGTGATTGAGTGGGGCTTTTTAGCCAATGAATTTAAACCGCAGTTCCATAGCCACGACCGTTTTGGTAATCGCATTGATTTAGTGAAATACCATGACAGCTATCACAAGCTCATGGAAATGGCCTTAAGCGAAGGGCTGCATTCTGGCCCCTGGGCTAAGCCCGGCCCTGGCGCCACGGTGGTGCGCGCGGCCAAGTCGTATTTACAAACCCAAGTGGATGCCGGCCATGGTTGTCCATTATCGATGACCTATGCCGCCGTGCCTGCGCTGCAAAGCACACCCGAACTGGCCAAAGACTGGATTCCTAAAATCCTGACCAATGCTTATGACCCACGCAATGTGCCGCATATGGAAAAGCAAGCACTGACCATTGGTATGGGCATGACCGAAAAGCAAGGTGGCTCGGATGTGCGGGCTAATACCACACGGGCTTGGCCAATGGCTGCCGAAGGCTCGGGTCAGCCCTATGAGTTGATTGGTCATAAGTGGTTCACCTCTGCCCCCATGTGTGATGCGTTTTTGATGCTGGCACAAAGTGCCGGCGGCCTAAGCTGCTTCTTAGTGCCACGCTGGCGCCCAGATGGCAGCAAAAATCCGATGCATGTTCAGCGCCTAAAAAACAAAATGGGCAATGTTTCTAATGCCTCTTCCGAAATTGAGCTGCGTGGTGCTCTGGGTTGGATGGTGGGTGAAGAAGGTCGTGGGGTGCCGACCATTATCGACATGGTGGCCGGCACCCGTTTTGATTGCATGGTGGGCTCTAGTGCCAGCATGCGTCATGGTGTGGCACAAGCCATTCATCACGCTGCCCACCGTAGCGCGTTTGGTAAGCGCTTAATCGATCAGCCCGCCATGCAAAATGTGCTGGCCGATTTGCAACTGGAAGTGGAGGGTGCGCTGGCCATGTCGATGCGTATGGCGCGTGCCATGGATAACAAACAAGATGAACACGAAAACTTGTTGTTACGCCTTGGCCTGCCCGCTGGCAAATACTGGATCTGCAAACGTAACCCAGCTCATGCTTATGAGGCTATGGAGTGTATTGGTGGCAATGGCGTGATGGACGACTTCATTATGGCGCGCTTGTATCGCGACGCCCCCATCAACGCGATTTGGGAAGGCTCTGGCAATGTGCAGGCACTGGATATGATTCGTGCCATGGTGAAAACACCGGCAGCAGTGAACACTTGGTTTGTCGAAATGGCCAAAACCAAAGGCGCCGATGCGCGACTCGATGCCAGCATAAAGCAGCTACAAAAAGAGCTGGCTGATGTCAGCGACATGGAATATCGCGCACGCTCGGTGATTGAGCAAATGGCACTAACCATGCAGGCTAGCTTATTAGTGCAGACTGGTAATAACGCTGTGGCAGAGGCATTTATTGCGTCGCGTCTGGGTGCCAAAGGCGAACACAATTATGGTAGCCTGCCCCGAGGAATTGATGTGCAAACACTGATCAATCGCGGTAATCCATTACAGGAATAACAATATGAGCCATCGCTTAGCCGGTTTTACCACACGCCCTTTCACGCTGCTTAATGAAACCCGTGATGTGTTTATAACCGGCAATGGCCCTGCGGTGGTGATCCTAACTGAGGTGCCAAACATCACCCCAGAAGTGGCCAAGTTTGCTCAACGGGTTGCAGATGCCGGCTTTCGGATTTACATGCCACAGTTATTTGGCACCCCGGGCAAGCCGTTTAGCCACCTAAGTGCGGCTCAAACACTCACCCATGTCTGTATTAGCCGTGAGTTTCGGGTGCTAGCCGCCGATGAATCCAGCCCCATCATTGATTGGTTACGTGCCTTGGCGCGGGAAGCGCATGGCGAGTGTGGTGGCCCCGGCGTAGGTGTGGTGGGCATGTGTGTGACCGGCAATTTTGGCTTAGCCATGATGTTAGATGCGCCGGTGATTGCACCGGTGTTATCACAGCCCTCACTTCCCGTAGGCCCACTGCCCTCACAACGTGCTGGTCTGCATGCCTCATCGATTGAAATTGAAGCCGCGCACGACAAGATTAATAATCATGGCGCTCGCATTCTGGCCATGCGTTTTGAAGGTGATTTATTGTGCCCGGGTGAGCGCTTCCGACGCCTGCGTGAAGAGTTTGGCGACGCTGTGGAGACCATCGAAATTGCCGACCGTCATGCCAAAAAAGACACCGGAGTGCCTGCCCATAGCGTGCTCACCACACACCTGATTGATGCCGATGGTGAGCCCACCCGTGCCGCGCTCGATCGCACCTTAAGCTTCTTAAAAGAGCAATTAGTGACGAGCTAATTGCTCCACATGGCCAGTGCAGGCAGAGGCAATAAACGGATTGCTGATGCCGGTGCGCTCGGCAATGCGCTGATTACGTACACACTCACGCTCATCAACCGGATCTAAACGACTCCACGCGTTATAGAGCTGCTCTCGCTGACGCGACAGTGCCAAGCCGTAACGGTCCTGAAAGTACAAATAGATTCTAGCGACATCACCACGTACTTCCGCTCGCGGCATAAACACACGCGCTTTAAAATCAACGCGGCTGCCACACTGGCCATAACCTTCACCGTCATGGTTCGCAATCATGCCAAAGCGTAAATTGCCACGATCACCATTAACTTCACCCACCACTGGAATCAGATTGTGTGGGTCGCCTTCCATCATGCTAAAGACTGGATCATTTGCTGTGCAGTTAGCTCGCCCACCTTCCCGCCAACAGGCACGTTGCTGGCCAAACTCAGAGGCCGGTACCACATGCTCCCACTCAATTCTGCTGGCGCGTTGTTCGTTTCGCCGCACCTCATAACCACAGCTGGCTAAATCAAGTTGCCAGCGTTTGCCAACGGCAAATATTTCACAACCACAGTAATAATCTAACTCGCCCGGTGCATGCACTTCTTGCTGTAAAAATCGTTTCGCTTGGCTAAAGCTCATGCCTTCCGCAGGGCCAAAGGCGGTTTCACTTTCCGCATAAGCCGTGCTTAATTCCTCCAATAATTCTGGATCTAACCACTGCAACACCATCACCAACAATACCGCCAACGCCGACACCACCACCTTATTCCGCATCTGTTTTACAGCCCTCCACTAAACCAGGCGGCATGCTAGTGGATTGCTGTAAGTAATTGGCTGTTAGGGTGTACTATGTGGATGATTTTCAGGCACTTAATAAAAAAATGGTGGCAGCAAACGTGCATAGCCCAAATAGTGATGTGACCATTAATCGTCTACCCGCCATTTATGGCCATTTTTTGGTCGACTTGATGTGCAGCCGAGGTTTGTCTGAACAAGACGTACTGGCCAATACCGGACTCACCATGGCACAACTGGCAGAACATGACCGACATATTTCCGGTGGCCAGCATGCGCTGATACTGGGCAATGCCTTGCGGCTAAGCCAAGACCCGGGCATCGCCTACGAGATTGGCCTAGCCAGCCAGCTCACCAAACATGGTTTTATTGGTTTTGGCCTAATGAGTTGCGCCACCGTGCGTGATGCCTTGAGTTTAAGCCAACGCTTTTTAAGCGCGCGGGTGCCGCTTTTTCATCCGGATATTCGCCAAGAAGACGATCAGATTGTGGTCGAGATGCAAGCAACCAAACCCTTAGGTGATTTGTATCAAGCCATTTATGACATGGTGTTGGTCGAGTTATGTTGTCTGTTTGGCCGGCTGATTCATGGTGGCAACACGCCCTCAAGCTGGTTAAGCGAAATCTGGGTGCCCTACCCCGAACCCAGTCATTACGCGCGTTATAAAGACCGGCTGCCACGCTTTCGCTTTAATCAAGTGAGCCCACAAATTCGCTTTCCCGTGACCTTACTAGACACCCCTATTGCGTCGGCAAACCCGGTCACGGCGCAGATTGCAATTGCCCAGTGCGAACAAGAAATGGCACAAATGGTGCGTGGTGAAATGAGCATCAGCATGCAGGTCAGTGACATTTTGCAGCGCCATCGCGGCCAGTACCCAGACTTAAATACCCTTGCGCAAATTTTATATATGTCGGAGCGCACACTAAAACGCCGGCTACAGGCAGAAGATCAAAGTTATCAGCGCCTGCTCGATGCCACGCGTTATCAGCAAGCCTGTGATCTGCTGCGTAATAGCACACTCTCGGTAGAGGTCATTGCACAGGCTTTGGCGTATCAAGATCCGGCCAACTTTACCCGCGCTTTTCGCAAATGGAGTGGCTTATCACCGCGAGATTGGCGACGCGAACATGATCAGACCAAACCAAGAATGGCCTGAAATGACAGCTTTTTGGCGCAACACCCCCTCACGCCACCGACGGGCAAGCCCTAATCTGGCGTTGAACTTTTAGAGGAGGCTACTAATGAACGCCACTGTCAAACCTGAGCTGCTCACCGATGAGCAGAAATCGATTCATATTCGCAACACCGTACTGGCTGCTGGTGTAGCACTGCGCGAACGCCATTCATGGCTAAAGCATCAAGATCTGATTGGTGCCAGCATTATGGCGCTGTCGCTGTTAGGCATGATCATCAGCGGCACGCTTTATGTGCAAGGCTTTATTGCTTGGTGGGTTTGTGTGCCACTAACCGCCTTGTTTGCCTCATTTATTCATGAGCTAGAGCACGACCTGATTCACCTGATGTATTTCCGCAAAAAGCCTTGGGCTAATAACTTGATGTTAGCGCTAGGCTGGTTGGCACGTGCCAGTACTGTCAGCCCGTTTGTGCGACGCAAGCTGCACTTACATCATCACAAGTTCTCTGGCACTGAATCAGATCTTGAAGAGCGCGGCATCACCAACGGTGTGCCTTGGGGTGTTAAACGCTTTTTAATGCTCGGCGACAATATGCTGGCCGTTTACCTGCGCCCTGTCGAAATGCTGCGTGCCACTAAGTCCTATATCAAGTCGCAAAACCCTGCTACCAAGGCAGAACAGCGAGCTATGGGCAGAGAGCAGCTTCATGCCTACTTCCCATTGGGCAACATTTACTACGCCCTGTTTCATACTTGGGTAGTCACTCATGTGGTGCTGTTAAGCGCCAACGCCCTCGGTTATGCGCTTACCCCTTCGGGCTGGTTTGCTAGCTTTTTGAGTGGCTTAAATGTATTTGCCGTGGTCTATATGTTGCCTAGTTTGCTGCGCACATTCTGCCTGCACTTTATTAGCTCAAACATGCACTACTACGGTGATGTCGAAGCACGCAACGTAATGCAGCAATGCCAAGTATTAAACCCATGGTGGTTAATGCCGATGCAGCTGTTTTGCTTCAACTTTGGCAGCACCCATGCCATCCACCACTTTGCGGTGAAAGAACCGTTCTATATTCGTCAATGGAACGCAGGCATTGCCCACAAAGTGATGCGCGAGATGGGTGTGCGGTTTAATGATTTTGGCACCTTTAAGCGTGCAAATCGCTTTAGCCAAACGCCTGCATAACAACTGCAG
>CAYYWS010000029.1:0-16073 GCA_964473955.1 uncultured Paraperlucidibaca sp.
GTTATAAGCTGTTAGTGAAAGCTATTTTTGGCGCATCACCACTGCCGGTTCATCAAACACGACTATTGTCCTAAAACCATGTAAAATCTTGTGCATAATTTGCACACAATAATAATCATGCTGTTTTGGGGCTGCACATGTCTAAACCCATTTTTGCCTACGCGACTTTATTCTTAGCCAGTCTACTGACCGCCTGTGGCAGTGGTTCTTCGTCTGACGATAATGCAAATAACAACGATAGCCCCCGCGCTACGGATGTCGATCGCCTTGAGCCGGGCCTGCAAGGTCAAATTCCACTGTCAGAGCAATTAAATGGCAGTTCAGCGCAGGGTTATCGCAAAGGCCTTCGTCTCGTTGGCCAAAACACCATCTTAGATCGTGGTGCAAACTTTGCTTTGGCTTGGATTGACGACTGTGCTTATGTAACCACTACCTCGCCAGGACAAATTTTTGGTCCAACTTCATCGCCATATATTGACCCGAAGTTCAACCCACTCAATGGCATGGCAGTGATTGATGCTGCCGACCCACGAAATCCCAAGCTACTCGACATTTTGCAAAGCCCCGCCATGCTGGCGCCGCATGAATCACTTCAGGCTAATCAAGCCCGCAAAATTATTGTCGCTACCCGGGGTGGTGGCACCGCATTTGATGTCTATGATGCCAGTGACTGCCGTAAACCGGTGTTGGCTGCCAGCATCAATATTGGTATTGGCATTACCTTGCCCGAGCTGCCTGCACTAATTGGCGGGCTTGGCAAAGTTGATATTGGCCTGCCCTTTTTTGGTCATGCCCTGTGCTTGAGTGATGACGGCCGTACCGCCTATGCCACCAGTTCCGCCAGCACCAATGCGGTCATCAATTTAGATGACATTAAAAAACCGCAAGTGATTCAATTATTCTCACCCGCTGGCCACGACTGCGGACTTAATCCGGAAGGCACTCGGCTTTATTTAGCCACCTTTGGTTTTGTCTCGTTTGGCATGGGACTGCCCAACGGCCCAGCTGTTGGCCAAAACGGCATGGCCATTTTTGATGTCAGTGGTTTTCATCAACGCGAAGTGCCAGTAGCACCGTTACTGATTGCACCCGCGCCACCACAAGTCGGCTTCTTAGGCTGGACAAATATTGCCATTGGTTCGGCACCTACGGCTGGCTCTCACACTGCACGCTGGTTCCGCAACGGCGGTCGCACCTATTTGTATTCCAGTGATGAATGGCCAACAGCGGGGGTATGCCCTTGGGCACATGGTCGTATTTTGGATATCACCGATGAAACCAACCCGGTGCAAGTCTCTGAAATTCGTCTTGAAGTAAACAAGGCTGAAAACTGCCTAAAAACCGAAATTGATGTCGCCAATTATTCTGCTCACTATGTCGGCTTTGATGATGTTTATAACGCCACCACACTATTCACTACACACTACACCGGTGGCCTGCGTGTCTGGGATATTCGCGACCCTGCTCAGCCAAAAGAGATTGCCTACTGGCACCCAGTGCCTAACCCCAATACACCCACCGTGCCATTATCTGAGTTTTTTGGCAGTTCTGGTTCACGCTGGGATGCGGTACCAACCTATGTGCGTTATCGTCCCGAAACCGGCCATATTTGGATAGCGGGTTATAGCTCTGGCTTCCAAATTTTAGAATTTACTGAATCCGCCGGACCTACCGCACCCAAACCCACACGTCGTTAATGCGCTTAATGCTAACAGCGGCATTACTGCTAAGTAGTGCCAGCGCCCAAGCCCACTCCTTTGGCAAGGTGTACAACCTACCCGTGCCTTTTTGGCTTTATGCTTGGGCGGCCATGGTAGCGTTGCTGCTGTCATTTTTAGTGTCTGCATGGATCAGTACCCGGCGCGCTCCAGCCACACTCAACTCAAGCTTTTCACTACCATTCGCGCCATTTGCCACCGTACTTATTGGTCTGATGCAGCTCGTCACCGTCAGCGCACTGCTGCTGTGTATAGTCGCGGGTTTTTATGGCCCCAGCGACCCCTACCATAACGTCAATATGACGCTATTTTGGATTGGCTTTGTGCTGGCTTTTGCCTATCTCACCGCGGTAATCGGTAATGTGTATGTGCATATCAACCCTTGGCGTTGCCTCACACCACGACACTGGTTAGGTCATTGGCAGTACCCTCGTCATTGGGGCTGCTGGCCTGCCGTCATCATCTACATGGCATTTATCTGGATTGAGCTATTAGGTCATGTGACACCACGCAGCCTGGCCCAAATGCTGTTGGCTTACACAATACTCAATTGGTTAGCTGCATGGGCTTTTGGTCGCGATGCTTGGTTCTCACAAGGTGAGTTCTTTAGTGTGTTTTTACGCCTGCTGGGCAAGATGGCACCCATTCACTGGCAACAACAACGCCTCACGTTTCGCATGCCGTTTATGGGACTACTGCAAGACTCCAACAAACACAGCAGCGAGACCATTTTTGTCTTATTCATGCTGTCATCCACTGCCTATGATGGCCTACACATGACCCAAGGTTGGACTACATTGTTTTGGCGCGACGGTTTTGCTGCATTGCAACCGTGGTTAGGCAGCAATATTGTGGCGGCCTATCCCACCTTAAAAAAATTGCATATTGCCTGGGAAACCAGCGCACTTTTGCTGTCACCGTTTATTTATTTAAGCCTTTATCTGGCTTGTTTATGGCTAGCCAAACTGCTCACACAAAGTTCAATAAGCCTGAAGGATTTGGCACTACGCTTTACCTACTCACTGCTGCCTATTGTGCTGGTCTACCACATCAGCCATTACTACACCCTCATACTGACCCAAGGCAGTCAGTTGTGGCGCTTGTTATCGGATCCGCTGGGTTTAGGCTGGAACCTGTTCGGCATTGAGCGCAGCACACCCACGATCCCTGATATCGCTTGGGTTTGGCATACTCAAGTTGGGCTCATCGTGTTTGGTCATATTGTCAGTGTATATATTGCCCATGAAGAAGCCTTGCGTAGTTTTGGAAATCAACGTCAAGCCTTGTTAAGCCAAATACCCATGCTGATCCTAATGATGGCGTTCACTGTGTTTGGACTGTGGATTTTGGCTCAGCCGATCACACCAGCAAACTCACTTTCATAAATAAAAGCTATCGTAAATTTTAAAAACTACAATTATACCTAATAAGAGTTAATGCCTATTGTGACGTCACCAACTACTGGAGACCTGTCATGAAAAACCTTATTAACTCAGAAGTACTGCCGTTTAAAGCCACCGCCTATCATCAAGGTAAATTTGTTAATGTCACTGAAGCCGACCTGAAAGGCAAATGGTCTGTGGTGTTTTTCTACCCTGCCGACTTCACCTTTGTGTGCCCAACAGAGTTAGGTGACCTTGCTGATAACTACGCCGAATTCCAAAAAATGGGCGTCGAAATTTATGGTGTATCCACCGACACGCACTTCACTCACAAAGCGTGGCACGACACATCAGACACCATTCGTAAAATTCAGTACCCATTAATTGGCGACCCAACTCAAGTGATTTCACGCAATTTTGGCGTGCTGATTGAAGAAGCTGGTTTGGCTGATCGTGGCACTTTCGTGATTGACCCAGAAGGCAAAATTCAAATCATCGAAATCAATGCCGGTGGCATTGGTCGTGATGCCAGCGAACTGTTGCGCAAAGTTAAAGCAGCGCAATACGTTGCGGCTCACCCTGGTGAAGTCTGCCCTGCCAAATGGAAAGAAGGCGAAGCCACATTAGCGCCCTCGTTAGACTTGGTTGGCAAAATCTAAACTTTTTTAAAAGGCTGGTGCATCATGTTAGACGCAACACTTAAACAGCAACTCAAAGGTTATTTAGAGCGTTTAGTAAATCCGATTGAGCTCGTCGCCACACTGGATGACTCAGCAAAATCGGTAGAACTAGCGAGCTTATTGACGGAAATTGCTGAGCTATCTGATCGCATCAGCCTGCGTCGTGATGGCGACAATGACCGTCGCCCTTCATTCACGATCAATGCATTAAATGCTGAGCCCAGTGGTGTGCACTTTGCAGGCATACCATTAGGCCACGAATTTACTTCACTGGTGTTAGCGCTGCTACAAGTCAGTGGTTATGCGCCCAAGGTCAGTGAGGAAGTGCAAGACCAAATCCGCGCACTGCCTACAGGTCTTAATTTTGAAATTTATATTTCACTGAGCTGCCACAACTGCCCAGATGTTGTGCAAGCGCTGAACTTAATGGCGGTATTAAATCCGGGCATTAGTAACACCATGATTGATGGCGCCCTATTCCAGCAAGAAGTTGAAGAAAAACAAGTCTTAGCTGTCCCCAGCGTTCGTCTAAACGGTGCCGAGTTTGGCCAAGGCCGCATGAGCTTGGAAGAAATTCTGGCCAAAGTCGATACCGGCGCCGCCGCTCGTGAAGCTGAAAAGCTAAGTGCGCGCGACGCCTATGATGTGCTCGTCGTCGGTGGTGGCCCAGCCGGTGCAGCAGCCGCTATTTATGCGGCGCGTAAAGGCATTCGTACCGGTTTGTTAGCGGAACGATTTGGCGGTCAGGTGGCAGACACCATGGGTATTGAAAACTTCATTTCAATGCAAGAAACACAAGGACCAAAACTTGTGGCTGCGATGGAGCAGCATGTCAAAAGTTACGATGTTGATGTCATCACCAATCAGCAGGCTAAAACCCTGTTGGGTAAAGATGTCATTGAAATCGAGCTAGCCAACGGTGGTCGCCTAAGTGCTAAGTCGGTCATTTTGGCTACCGGTGCTCGCTGGCGCGAAATGAATGTGCCAGGAGAACAAGAGTATCGTGGCAAAGGAGTGGCTTACTGTCCGCATTGTGATGGCCCACTGTTCAAAGGTAAAAATGTGGCTGTTATTGGTGGTGGCAACTCCGGTGTCGAAGCCGCCATTGACCTCGCCGGAATTGTTAACCATGTCACCCTCATTGAGTTTGACAGTCAGTTACGAGCAGATGCCGTGCTTCAGAAAAAATTGCACAGCCTACCGAACGTTACTGTTGTCGTATCCGCGCTAACAACCGAGGTATTAGGCGACGGCAAACGCATGACAGGGTTGGTCTACCAAGACCGCAACAGCCAAGACACACAGACCTTGGCCGTTGAGGGTGTGTTTGTGCAAATTGGGTTGCTGCCCAATACCGATTGGTTAAAAGGCACACTGAACTTAAGTCAGCGTGGTGAAATTGAAGTGGATGCTAAAGGACACACATCGATGCCTGGTGTGTTTGCTGCTGGCGACTGCACCACTGTGCCTTACAAGCAGATTGTGATTGCTACCGGTGAAGGTGCTAAAGCCTCACTATCGGCATTTGATTATTTGATTCGTCGGGCTTAAACGTCTATTGCACCGGTGGACTTACCACTGTGTGCTAACAGACGCCAATAAGGTGCCATCGCGGAACATCAATAGTGTTTGCGATGGCACAATCTGCCAACTTTCATTACACGTCAGCGGCTCAGTGGCAATCACCGCCACTCGATCCGTTGATGTGGTGTGCTCATTAAAATCAACCGTAAGGTCATCGTCAGATAGTTTGGCAGTGGCAAAAGGTGCTTGGCGAATAATCCACGCAAGCTTTGTCGAGCAATGTGCTAATAACACCTGCCCGTTTGATAACATAAAGTTAAAAGTGCCCAACTGGCTCAATTCTTTTGCAACAGCCGCTACTTCAATAAATAACTCGTCATCCGGCAACGAGTGATGACAGCCAACTTGCTGCAAACGATTTAACAAATGACAAAATGCCTGCTCACTGTCTGTGTCTCCAACCGGCGTAAATTGACCTTTGTTATAGGTAAATGGTTTTAAATCCCCATTGTGTGCAAATAGCCAGTATTGGCCGCCCATTTCTCGCATAAATGGATGCGTATTCTGCAGCTCGACCTTACCCACAGTCGCTTTACGAATATGAGAAATTACATTTTTCGAACGGATGGGATAAGAGCTGACCAGCTGCGCAATTGGCGAGTTCACACTGGCTTGAGTATCAACAAATAAACGACAACCTTTGGCTTCGAAAAAACCAATCCCCCAGCCATCAGCATGGTGATCGGTAGTGCCGCCACGCTGACGAAATCCGGTAAAAGAAAAACAAATATCGGTGGGTACGTTGGCACTCATACCGAGCAGCTGACACATGGTTATGCTCACAATTAAAGATTCGTTATTTAAGCATACTGTGTGTGTGTTGATCGACGACGCCACACCAAGTCGTGTAGTAAAACCTGTCCTGTCTGCCAGTTTCCTAAATCACTATCTGAGTTCAAATGCCCGCCTGAAGGAATGACATTAAGGTCCGCCTGCCATCGATAGGCAAACTGTTCTGCACGCGCTAACGAACAGCAAGGATCGTTATCACTCGCTACCACACGAGTTGCAAACGGCAGCTGTTGCGTTGGAATAGGTGCAAAACCTTTCAAAAAAGGTGACGCTTCCATGCGCTCAACATCCGCCGGTGCTACCAAAAGTGCAGCAGCAACCCGTTTACGACCGGTCTGTTCAGCCCAATGTGCCACGGTAATGCAGCCCAAACTGTGCGCAATTAATACCACAGGCTGGTTAGCTGCTTTTACCGCAGCATCTAACTGATTAATCCAACTGCCGGGATCAGGTCGATCCCAGTCGTTTTGCTGAACACGGCGAATGGCGGGGTTAATACCCTCCCATGCCGTTTGCCAATGTGCCGGGCCAGAGTTTTTCCAACCCGGCACCATTAGCAGCGTGAAACGTTGCCAACGACGAGCCTGCAGCCAAGAACTTTTAAGCACGAATCAGGCCTTAGTAAGTGAATTGAACACGGGTAAATAGTGCACGCTCGGTTTCACGATCTCGACCACCTGCTGCACCACCTTCAAACTTAGTTTCGTTGTAGTCAGTCGACAACTTAACGTTACGATTTAGGTACCAGTTCAGGCCTACACCATAGTTGTTAGCTTTTTTGGCTGAAGCGTTTATGTCCGCCAAGCTAGCACCGCCACCAGCAAATGCATTGTCGTCAATTTTCAACTCACCAATGCGTGCAGCCACTTCAAATGCGCCCCAGCCGTCACCATCAAGGGTAAATGGTGTATTAGGTTGCACACCGCGGAAGCTGGATTTTTCACCGGTCAATACATACGTTGCAGTGACGTCATAGGCTTTGTTTTTGACCGATTCAGTAACTGCTGCTCGTGTTACTTCCTGATCAGAAATTGCATACTCAGCCACCACACCAAAACTATCGATGTAATAACTCAGTTGAGGCAATACACGCTTATGCTTGCCATCTGCTACCGCACCAGTCGCATACGTAAAGAAATTTTCTTGGCCAGACGAACGATATTGAGGTAGCCCCGCTAGCGCAGTATTACCTGATGAAGTTTTTTTGGTGCCATAAGTACCCGCAACACCAAAGCCTAAGCCCTGTAACACGCTGTCGCCATTATTCTTAAAAGGCGCCAAGAAAATACGGGCTTGAGCCTCTTTACCTGAGTCATCTCGGCCTGTGACATCACGACCATCAGCTACACCATTAAAAATGCCCACAGTGTAAGTCACGGTATTGTTAGCGAGCTGGCCATTCAGACTGACACCTAAATCACGGTTAGGCGCCAATTCATTAGCCAAACCACGCTCAATAAATGGAAGCGCTGCACCAGAACGTAAACGGTCGATACTCACAGCACTTTTTTGCTTACCAACACGCAATAAGGCTGCGTTATGGAATTTCAAATCGACATAAGCATCGACAATCGAAGCGGATGAACCCACACCACCACCACCGAACTCTGGCGTAAAGCGAAACTCAGCTAGATCACCTAATTTACCTTGAATTGTTGGACGCAAACGACGAGTGACAAAGCCGTCATCTAACTTGGCACCATTGGCACGTGCACCATCCAAAAACACGCGTGAATCAAACTGACCCACAGCACTAAACTTCAACTCGTAGTCTTTTTTGGCATTGGTAATAGAAAAGCCACCTGCACCGGCATTAACTACTGGTGCAGCTTTTTCACGCGCATCACGCGCTTCTTCCTTAAGCTCTAGATTACGCTCAAGAATCAATAAGCGTTGCTCTAACTCTTGAATACGCGCGCTATCAGCAAAAGCCGGGGTAGACACCGCGGCAATGGCAGCGGCCAATGCAATAACGCGTGGGGATTGGATGTTGCTTAACGACATGATGGAATCACTCCTAGTGGTTGACCAGCGCATGATTCCGTCATTTCTTTATTCGGTAAAATAATTTGATTTCATATCTTTAGCATTTTTTTGCATATAGCCACACCTCCAAAACAATCGTTTAATTATTCTTTTTTGGAATAACCATAGAAAAATTAATTATTTTTTAAACTAAAAAATTCTCTATAGAGTCGCTTTTGTACTAACAGACTCTTGGAGAAACCCCATGTTGATTAAACGTTTTGGCGTAGCAGTGGCACTTGCTACATCCCTTTTATCCGCTGGTGCAGCCGTGCATGCTGCACCAAAAGATGTCACTTTATTAAACGTATCTTACGACCCGACTCGTGAGCTATATCAAGACTACAACCAAGCTTTCGCCAAACATTGGAAAGCAAAAACCGGTCAAAACGTCACTATTCGACAATCGCACGGTGGTGCTGGTCGCCAAGCACGTTCAGTCATAGATGGCTTACAAGCCGATGTTGTGACGTTGGCATTGGCTTACGACATTGATGCTATTGCTGACCGCAAGCTAATACCAAAAGATTGGCAATCACGCCTACCACATGCCAGCTCACCTTACACATCAACCATTGTGTTTTTGGTGCGCAAAGGTAATCCCAAAAACATCAAGGACTGGGGCGACCTAGTGAAGCCCGGCGTGTCTGTGGTCACACCTAATCCCAAAACCTCTGGTGGTGCACGCTGGAACTACTTAGCCGCTTGGGGTTATGCCCTAAAGCAGCCAGGTGGCAACGAAGCCAAAGCTAAGGATTTTGTCACGCGCTTATACCGCAACGTACCCGTACTAGACTCTGGCGCTCGTGGTGCATTAACAACATTTGCTGAACGCGGCATTGGTGATGTGTTCTTGTCTTGGGAAAACGAAGCATTCTTGGCTTTACGTGAAGTTGGTGCAGACAAATTAGAAATTGTAGTGCCATCGATCAGTATCTTGGCAGAACCACCTGTGACCGTTGTGGATGCAGTAGCAAAGCGTAAAGGCACCGAAGCAGTGGCTAAGGCTTACTTAGAGTACTTGTACTCACCTGAAGGCCAAGACATTGCAGGCAAGCACTTCTACCGCCCAACTGACCCTAAAGCCGCCGCCAAGTTTGCAAGTCAGTTCGTTAAAGTCGATTTGTTAAACATCAAAGACTTTGGTGGCTGGCAAGCAGCACAAATCAAGCACTTCAGTGACAACGGATTGTTTGACCAAATCTACAGTGCTGGCCGTCGTAAATAACCAACTGCATAACTGACCGGTTTTGTAAGGAGCATGATTATGACCGCTAATGCGGCCGAGCTTGGTGACCACACTAAGCGTGCCAAACCTAAACGGGTCATTCCCGGTTTTGGTCTGACACTGGGCTACAGTATTACTTATTTAAGCCTACTCATTTTAATCCCACTGGCCTTGCTGTTTGTTAAAGCCACGGGAATGACTTGGACTGAATTCCACACGCTTATTTTGTCAGAGCGAGTGTTGTCAGCCTACCGCGTCAGCTTTGGTGCAGCATTTATTGCTGCCAGCATTAATGCAGTATTTGGCTTCTTAGTCGCTTGGGTTTTGGTGCGTTACGACTTTACCGGTCGCAAAATTGTTGATGCGCTAGTCGACCTGCCATTTGCACTACCAACGGCTGTTGCCGGCATTTCACTGACGGCGCTATATGCTCAAAATGGCTTCTTTGGCAGTTTTCTAGCCAATTACGACATCAAGGTTGCCTTTACCCCAACGGGTATTGTGGTCGCTTTAACGTTTATCAGTTTGCCATTTGTGGTACGAACTGTGCAGCCAGTATTAGCCGACATTGAAGCCGAGCTTGAAGAAGCTGCAGCCAGCCTTGGTGCTAGCCGTTGGCAATCATTTAAAGCGGTTATTTTTCCAGCTATTTTGCCTGCCTTAATCACCGGCTTTGCCTTGGCATTTGCCCGCGCTATTGGCGAGTACGGCTCGGTCATTTTTATTGCCGGCAACATGCCGTTTGTCTCAGAAATTGCACCATTGCTTATCGTTACGCAATTAGAGCAATACAACTACGAAGGCGCTGCTGCGATTGCCGCTGTGATGCTCGTGGTGTCATTCGTTTTACTACTGATTATCAATAGCTTGCAATCATGGGTGCGTCTGCGCACCGGTAAGGAGGCATAACATGGCCGTCGTCACATTAAGCGCTAAACGCAGCCAAGCCTTACAAGATCCGCTATGGGTTCGAGTACTGCTATTTACCGTATTTTTTACCTTCTTATCATTGTTTTTATTTGCACCGTTGATTGCCGTTTTTACCGAGGCCTTACGTAATGGCTGGCAGGCCTATCTTGCTGCTTTTGATGACCCCGATGCATGGTCAGCCATTCGCCTAACACTTTTGGCAGCAGCCATTTCCGTGCCAGTTAATGTCGTTTTCGGTATCTGCGCCGCCTGGGCCATTGCAAAGTTCGAGTTCCGTGGCAAGTCGGTATTGACCACTTTGATCGACCTCCCCTTTGCTGTGTCACCCGTCATTGCCGGCTTAGTGTTTGTACTGATTTTTGGTGCACATACTGCGCTTGGCATGTGGCTGATCGAAAACGACATCAAAATTTTGTTTGCGTTGCCAGCCATCATTTTGGCCACCTTATTTGTCACCTTCCCATTTGTGGCACGCGAGCTTATCCCGCTCATGCAGGCACAGGGCTCTGACGAAGAAGAAGCAGCCATTACCTTGGGTGCCAGCGGCTTTAAAACCTTTTTACGGGTAACGCTGCCAAACATTAAGTGGGGTTTGCTCTATGGCGTGATTCTCTGTAATGCGCGTGCCATGGGTGAGTTTGGAGCGGTCTCGGTGGTATCGGGGCACATTCGTGGCCTCACTAACACCATGCCGCTACACATCGAAATTTTGTACAACGAATACTTATTTACTGCGGCGTTTGCGGTGTCGACTCTGCTGGCCTTACTGGCCCTAGTGACACTGGCCGTGAAGTCTTATGTGGAATGGCGCATGGCCGCTGAGCTGGAAGCTGCAAGTAAAGGCTTCCAAGAATCCGGCCCAGTCACTCAACCCTAATACGATTTTTAAGGAGTTTTTATCATGAGTATTGATATCAGCAACATTCATAAACATTTTGGCCACTTCCACGCCCTTAATGATGTCAGCTTAGATATTGGCAGCGGCGAACTAGTGGCACTGTTAGGCCCATCAGGTTGTGGCAAAACTACCCTGCTACGCATTATCGCGGGCTTAGAAACACCGGACAGCGGTCGTTTAGCTTTTCATGGCGAAGACACCACTGACACCCCTGTGCGTGAACGACAAGTGGGCTTTGTGTTTCAGCATTACGCCCTCTTTCGTCACCTAACTGTGTTTGAAAACGTGGCGTTTGGTTTGCGTGTACGCCCACGTAAGCAACGCCCCAGTGAGGCCATTATTCGTCACAAGGTGCATGAATTACTGCAACTAGTGCAGTTGGACTGGCTTGCAGATCGTTACCCCAGTCAGTTATCGGGGGGGCAACGTCAGCGTATTGCCCTAGCACGCGCGTTGGCCGTGGAGCCACGTGTATTGTTATTGGATGAACCCTTTGGCGCATTAGATGCACAAGTGCGTAAAGAACTGCGCCGCTGGTTACGCCGGCTGCATGATGAGCTACACATTACCTCGGTATTTGTAACGCATGACCAAGAAGAAGCCTTGGAAGTGGCTGACCGTGTGGTGGTACTGAACAAGGGCAAAATAGAGCAAGTGGGCACACCAGCCGAGGTTTACCACAAGCCTGCCACTCCTTTTGTTGTCGAGTTTTTGGGCCAAACCAGTAAGCTGTCTGCACGCATTGAAAATGGTGAAGCCAATATTTTAGGCTGGCGTTTGCCATCGCAGGGCTTAGCCAACGGCAAGGCCACGGCCTATGTGCGCCCTAGCGACTGGAGCCTGTCACACCATGATGCCGAGGGTGCCATCGGTGTAACGGTTAAAGACATTCGTGCCGTTGGCCCACGCTGGCAACTTGATTTAGTGCATGGCAATGAATTGTTGGAGATTGAGCTTTCTAGCCGCGACGAATTGGGCGATAGTGATTTAGTGAGTGGACATAAACTGTGGCTACGCCCCATCCGCGCCCATTTATTTGCAGCTACCTAATAAGGAGTTTGTTATGAGTTTACGACTAGGTGATATCGCACCCGACTTTGAGCAAGACTCAAGCGAAGGCATTATCAAATTTCATGAATGGTTGGGCACTAGCTGGGGCGTTCTGTTTTCGCACCCTGCCGATTTTACCCCTGTGTGCACCACCGAACTGGGCTTAACCGCCAAGCTGAAAGACGAGTTTGCTAAGCGTAATGTCAAAGCAATTGCACTATCCGTTGATCCCGTTGACTCACATCATGAGTGGATTAAAGACATCAACGAAACCCAGCACACCATCGTTAACTTTCCTATTCTGGCTGATAGTGATCGCAAGGTAAGTACGCTCTACGACATGATCCATCCAAATGCTAACGCCACACTGACTGTGCGCTCACTGTTTGTGATTGACCCAGACAAAAAGATTCGTTTAACCATTACTTACCCCGCCAGCACGGGGCGTAACTTCAACGAGATATTGCGTGTGATTGATTCACTGCAGCTGACCGAATATCACAAAGTCGCCACACCCGGTAACTGGCAAGACGGTGACGACGTGGTGATTGTGCCCTCACTGCAAGACCCTGTAGAAATTGCGGAACGTTTTCCAAAAGGCCATAAAGTCATTCGCCCTTATCTGCGTATGACACCACAACCCAACAAATAAGCACACGAAAAGCCGCGTGAATGCGCGGCTTTTTTATTCCCAAATATTTTCTGCCAAAAAATCAATCAAGGCTCTGACGCTAGGCAACACACCCCGTCGCGAAGGGAACACCGCATGCACAATGCCGGGCCTTGGCACCCATTCTGGGCAGATATTCACTAATCGTCCTTCAGCCAAATCTTTATCAACCACCATTAACGGTAATTGCACCACACCTACACCCGCCAATGCAGCTTGGCGTAATGCTGTCATTTCGTCCGTGATAAAGCGCGGTGTATAACTGACCTGTTGTTCAGCGCCATCAGGCCCCTCCATACACCAAGCATAATCATGTGCCACACCCCAGGCCAAGCTCGGAAACTTATTCAAATCTGCGGGATGTATCTCGCCTGAATGAAAGGCTAATAACGCTGGACTAGCCACTAGACGCTGCGGACTTTCAACCAAAACCCGCATCACCAAATCACTATTTTCTAACGGGGGAAAACGTACTCGTAACGCAATATCAAAACCTTCAGCAATGACATCAACACGTCGATTGGTTGCTTCTAAATGAATCTGCACACGGGGGTACTTGACCATAAAACGGCTAAGCAGCTCACCAATGCGATAGTTTAATAAGGTATTTGGGCAGCTGATGCGAATAATGCCTTGTGGCTCTGAACGATGACGCTCGATGACTTCAAATGCTGAGTCCGCTTGCACCAACATGGCCACACATTCTTGATAAAATGTCTGCCCCATTTCCGTCACGGAAAAGTGTCGTGTTGAGCGCTGTAATAAACGAACGCCTAAACGATCCTCTAACTGTGAGATGCGACGACTCAATTTGGATTTTGGCTGCCCCAGTGCTCGACCCGCCGCCGCAAAACCGCCGTGATCTACTACCTGAACAAAAAAATACAAATCATTTAAATCATGCACAACTGTTCCCCAAATAGAACACTGAGGTCAATTTAACCGATATTGTCTGATACTTGTAGAGCTTTTAGAGTGGCAAGTCCTAAGGCTATCAACTCATTTGGAGCACAAAATGACACAACCATTTCGCTACAATCGCTTAGATAAAAACAATGCTGCTGTGCTTTTGGTCGACCACCAAGCAGGTTTGTTGTCTCTGGTTCGTGACATCGATCCAGACAAATTCAAAAACAACGTATTAGCGCTGGGCGACCTGGCTAAATACTTTAATTTACCAACCATTCTCACCACTAGCTTCGAAACTGGCCCTAACGGTCCACTGGTTCCAGAGCTGAAAGAACAGTTCCCAGATGCGCCTTATATTGCACGCCCAGGTCAAATCAATGCTTGGGACAATGAAGATTTTGTTAAAGCAGTTAAAGCCACGGGTAAAAAGCAGCTGATTATTGCGGGTGTTGTAACTGAAGTGTGTGTTGCCTTCCCAACGCTGTCTGCTTTAGAAGAAGGTTATGAAGTATTTGTGGTTACCGACGCCTCAGGCACATTCAATGAAATGACGCGTGATGCTGCATTAGACCGTATGTCTGCTGCAGGCGCACAATTGATGACATGGTTTGGTACTGCTTGCGAGTTGCATCGCGACTGGCGCAATGACATTGAAGGTTTGGGAACACTGTTCTCCAACCACATTCCTGACTATCGCAACCTAATGACCAGCTACTTCACCCTCACTGAAGGTAAGTAAGTTTCTGTTCGAGGCCCGGTGAGCACCGGGCCTCGGCATCACCAGTTATCTTTAAACGACCCCGACGAATAACCTGCACAACTCATACTTTATCGATAACCTAATTACCCTCTCTAGACTCAATTAAGGACACTGACATGGCTGCAGATGCTTCCGCTGCAACTCAACTCATGCCCGTGGTTGCACTACTGCTTTCGGCGATCGTTGTTGTACCGCTTTTTAAACGTTTTAAATTAGATGCTGTCCTTGGTTATTTAACCGCGGGTCTATTAGTGGGCCCTTTTGGTTTGGGGCTTTTTACTGACCCCGATGCCATCATTCATTTTGCCGAGTTGGGTGTTGTCATGTTCCTGTTCATTATTGGACTGGAAATGCAAACCTCGCGGTTGTGGGCACTCCGAAAAGAAATTTTTGGCTTAGGCGTTGTTCAAGTCGCGCTTGCTGCACTGACACTCACATTGGCAGGCATCAGTTTTGGTTATGGCACAACACCTGCATTTGTTTTTGGTATTGGCTTCACCATGACATCCACCGCCATTGTGTTTCAAATGCTGAATGAACGCCGACAAATGGCTTCAGCTAAAGGTCAGCGCATAGTGTCGGTTTTATTATTAGAGGACTTAGCCATTGTGCCCATTCTTGCCTTACTCGCCTTTATGGCAGCAGGCAGTGGTGAGGTCACGCTAGAAGATCGTCTGTTCTCTATTCTGATAGCTGTTGGAGCCGTGCTGGGGCTTATTTTTATTGGCCGCTACTTACTCAATCCCGTGTTTGAGCGCATTGCCAAAATAGGTCTGCGCGAACTCATGACCGCTGCCAGCTTACTGGTAGTGCTTGGCTCAGCCTATCTCATGGAGCTAGGTGGGTTATCCATGGCCATGGGTGCCTTTTTGGCCGGCGTTTTATTGTCAGAAAGCAAGTTCAGACATCAGTTAGAAGCAGACATTGAGCCATTCCGCGGACTGTTATTAGGTCTGTTTTTTATGGGTGTTGGCATGGCACTCAACCTCACCGTCATCCAACAAAGCTGGCAGCACATACTCGCCTTACTGATGGCATTTATGGTGCTTAAGGGCATCGTCATTTATGTCGTTGGTCGCGCCTTGCGCAGTAGCCATAAAGAAGTCACAGAGCGTTCGGCAGTAATGATGCAAGGGGGTGAATTTGCGTTTGTCATCTTTGCAACAGCCGCCACCTTGGGGCTTATTGGCGCTGAAGAAAGCGCGATTTTTGCCACTACCGTTATTCTGTCGATGATCATGACACCGTTTATTTTGATGGCGCATGATCGTTTGATTAAGCCAGCAGCCGAAGCGACAGATGATTTATTAGAAGCTGAAGACTTGAGTGCTGCTGTATTGCTCATCGGCTTTGGTCGAGTTGGACAACTCGTCAGCCAACCGCTGTTATTACGTGGCTTTGACGTCACCATTGTCGACAAAAACCCAGACAGTATTCGTGATGCCGC
>CAYYWS010000030.1:0-11563 GCA_964473955.1 uncultured Paraperlucidibaca sp.
GCACGAATAGTGGCGGAGAGTAAGGGATTCGAACCCTTGAGGGGCTTATGACCCCTACTCCCTTAGCAGGGGAGCACCTTCGGCCACTCGGTCAACTCTCCGTCAAGGTGGGCGATGATACAGAGACTGGCCAAGAATTAAAAGACCGAAGTGCCTGAAAAACATCCCATCAGCAAAGTTTACTCAGCATCTTCCTGAGCAGGCGTTACACCACGCTCATTTTGGATGCGTTGATAAATTTCTTCACGGTGCACCGCAACATCTTTTGGTGCATTCACGCCAATACGTACTTGGTTTCCTTTTACACCTAAAACAGTCACAGTGACTTCATCACCGACCATTAAGGTCTCACCTACGCGGCGCGTTAAAATTAACATGTCAATTACTCCAGTCATCGACCAGCGTCATGCGCCGGTCATCATCTTTCGTTGCGAGGAAGCAACCCATTCGTATCTTCAATTGTCTGGGACGCTCCCTCGCCCATTGACACTCCCCGCAACCCATCCTGGTTAAGCGGCTTCTGCATCCAAATCAAACGCAGTATGCAGTGAGCGTACAGCCAGCTCTAAATACTTCTCTTCTACAACCACTGAAATTTTAATTTCAGAAGTCGAAATCATCTGAATGTTGATGTTTTCTTTCGCCAGCGTTGTAAACATTTTGCTTGCCACGCCTGCGTGAGAGCGCATACCCACACCAACCAAAGACACTTTGGCAATGTGATCATCAGCCACTACTTGTCGTGCGCCTAACTCAGCGGCAACTTTTTCCAACACAGCGACAGCTTTTTTCATTTCGCCACGTGCCACGGTGAAAGTGAAATCAGTGGTGCCATCAGCAGAAACGTTTTGCACAATCATGTCGACTTCAATATTGGCATCACCAATCGGGCTTAAAATCCGAGACGCCACACCTGGCACGTCAGGCACGCCACGAACAGTTAACTTGGCCTCATCACGATTAAACGCAATACCCGAAATAACCGGCTTTTCCATATCATCCTCATCATCGACAGTAATTAGTGTGCCTTCACCTTCGCCAAAACTGGATAAAACACGTAACGGTACGTTGTATTTACCAGCAAACTCTACAGAGCGAATTTGCAAAACTTTTGAGCCTAGCGAGGCCATTTCTAACATTTCTTCAAACGTAATTCGTTGAAGACGTCGAGCACTCGGTACGACACGAGGATCCGTTGTATATACACCATCGACATCAGTATATATCTGACATTCGTCGGCTCCAAGCGCAGCCGCTAATGCTACACCGGTCGTATCTGATCCGCCACGCCCTAATGTCGTAATATTTCCAGCGTCATCAACGCCCTGAAAACCAGCCACTACAACTACCTTACGTTCAGCAAGGTCAGCACGCATACGTTGATCATCAATACTTTCGATACGTGCTTTGTTAAATGAGCTATCGGTACGAATTGCAACCTGTGTGCCGGTGTAGGACTTAGCCTCTAAGCCTACTTCCTTTAATGCCATCGACAGCAAGCCAATCGTTACCTGCTCACCGGTAGCCAAAACCACATCCATTTCACGTGGGTCAGGCTCAGGGCTGATAGCACGCATCAGACCAATTAAGCGGTTGGTTTCGCCACTCATGGCAGAAACCACCACCACAATATCGTCACCTTGGTCGTGCCAACGCTTTACGCGTTCTGCAACAGCTTGAATTCGCTCTGGTGAGCCTACGGAGGTACCACCATATTTTTGAACAATTAGCGCCATAATGTTGTCTATTTCCTGTTCGATTTTGTCAGGGAACGTTGTTTAATTAGTTGCTTACGCGCTCACGGACATAATCCGCCACTAGCGCCAATGTAGCAGGTACAGCCGCAACATCGTTGCCACCTGCCTGCGCCATATCAGGCCGACCACCGCCTTTACCACCGGTTTGCTGTGCCACAAAACTCACTAATTCACCCGCTTTTACCTGTGTTGTCAGGTCGCTGCTTACACCAGCAACCCAGCTCACTTTATCGGTCGAGCACGAGGCAAGCAAAACCACACAGCGGCCTAAGCGTTGACGAAGTCCATCCATCGTCTCACGTAAAGCCTTAGCATCAACCCCATCCAGTGTTGCTGCTAACAACTTCACACCATTAATATCAATGGCTTGATTAATCAAATCAGCACTAGCCGCATTGGCTAATTTTGACTTCAAACGATCAATTTCTTTTTCCAAATCACGCTGACGCTCTAAGGCTTGCGATACTTTTTGTACCACCGTGTCACGACTAGCCTTCACTGACTCAGCCAGCACACTCAGCGCCTGCTCACCTGCATTCAGCCAAGTCAGCGCCGATAGACCTGAGCGCGCCTCAATACGACGCACACCAGCAGCTACACCAGCTTCGGAAGTGATTTTAAACACGCCTATGTCACCAGTGCGTTGAACATGCGTACCACCACATAACTCAACGGAGAAACCAACATCGCCCATGCTCAAAACACGAACTTCGTCGCCATACTTTTCACCAAACAAGGCCATCGCACCTTTTGCCATTGCTGTTTTGATGTCCGTTAGCTCAGTTTGCACCGCACTGTTACTAAGAATTTGTGCATTCACTAATGCTTCAACAGCTTGCAACTGCTCTGGCTTCACCGACTCGCCATTTGCAAAGTCAAAACGCAAATAATCAGCCGTGACCAATGAGCCTTTTTGAGTCACATGTTCACCAAGCACTTGGCGCAAAGCCGCATGCAGTAAATGCGTGGCTGAGTGATTACGTGCAGTGGCCGTGCGCACATTGGCATCAACTTCTGCTTGCAAGGTGTCACCCACCATCACCACACCACGGCTTACCACGGCACGATGAATATGGTGCAAACCCGCTTTGCTGGTGTCTTGCACTTGTAGATCAACAGTTGTGCCGCGCAAATAACCGCTGTCACCGACTTGGCCGCCGGACTCGGCATAAAACGGTGTGCGATCTAATACGACTAATACTTCATCGCCTTCTTGTGCCTGCTGCACTGACTCGCCGGCACGATAAACAGCACGCACCGTGACAGCAGTATTGAGCTGCTCATAACCGACAAACTCGGTACTGCCATCAACATTGATCAAACTGTTGTAATCAAGATCAAAACGAGAGCTAGCGCGTGCGCGCTCACGCTGAGCTTGCATAGCCTGTTCAAAGCCCGCCATGTCCAGCGTAAGGCCACGTTCGCGTGCAATATCACCGGTTAGGTCAACGGGGAAACCATAGGTGTCGTAAAGCCGGAAAACTGTGTCGCCGGGAATCACGGTGTCGGCAAGTGAGCTAAGGTCTTGGTCTAAAATTCGTAAACCTTGTTCCAGCGTGCGTGCAAACTGCTCTTCTTCCTGCTGCAGCACACGCTCAATATGAGCTTGTTGTGTTTTCAACTCGGGATAGGCTTCGCCCATTTCACGCACGAGCGCATCAACTACACGGTAAAAGAAGCTACCGCTAGCACCTAATTTATTGCCATGACGGCAGGCGCGGCGAATGATGCGGCGCAAGACATAACCACGACCTTCGTTTGATGGCAGCACACCATCAGCCACTAAGAATGCGCAGGAACGAATGTGATCGGCCACGACTTTTAGTGATGATTGATTCGCCTGCTCACAGCCAATAGCTTGTGCGGCAGCGCTTAATAACGATTGAAACAGGTCAATTTCATAATTGGCATGCACTTTCTGCATAACCGCTGAAATACGCTCCAAGCCCATACCAGTATCAACACTGGGTGCCGGCAATGGATGTAAAACGCCGTCTGCAGTGCGGTTAAACTGCATAAACACGTTGTTCCAGATTTCAATAAAACGATCGCCGTCTTCATCTGGTGAGCCTGGGGGGCCACCTGGAATATGCGCGCCGTGATCATAAAAAATTTCGGTGCATGGACCACATGGACCGGTATCGCCCATGGCCCAGAAGTTATCCGAAGCGTATGGCGCACCTTTATTGTCGCCAATGCGAATGATGCGCTCTGCCGGCACACCGACGGTATCTGCCCAAATGGCATAGGCCTCGTCATCAGACGCGTAAACAGTGACCAGTAGCTTTTCTTTGGGAATATTTAACCACTCAGGAGAGGTTAAAAACTCCCAAGCGTAATTGATAGCGTCTTGTTTGAAGTAATCGCCAAAGCTGAAGTTACCCAACATTTCAAAAAAGGTGTGATGTCGCGCGGTGTAACCAACATTTTCCAAATCATTGTGCTTACCACCGGCACGCACACATTTTTGTGACGACACGGCACGGGTATAACTGCGCTTGTCTAAACCCAAAAAGCAGTCTTTGAACTGATTCATACCCGCATTGGTAAATAACAATGTCGGGTCGTTAGCAGGTATCAGCGAGCTTGAACTAACTCGGGTATGGCCCTTTTCTTCAAAGAAACGCAGGAAAGCGTCACGTATTTCAGCGCTTTTCATTTACGGCTCCAAACCTGATACCCGAAAAAAGGGTAATACATGGACAAAAGACCGCAAATTATAGCGATAGACGCGGGGGTTTCGCAGCAAGTTTGCGCAAAAAAGCGAAGTTAGATGGTCTCATCCATCATATTGTCATCAACATTAATGCCTAAACGCGAAATAGCAGCGATAGCATCAGACATGGAATAACCACGATATTGCAGAAAACGAATATAGCGAGCCTTTTCTTTAGGCTCAGTCGATAGTGGTTGGCCAAAACGTTTGCGTAACTGGTTGGTGGCTTCACTCACCCAATCCACTTGGCCCAACTGAGTCACTACCTCTGGTTCATCAGCACTGACTCCGGCCACTTGCAGGCGCTGTTTAATTACGCGCGCTGCTCGCCCACGATTAATCTGGCTACGAACTAGGCTTTCGGCAAAACGCTGATCACTCTGCAAGTTGTAGTCGATTAGTTTGAGCAAGACTGCTTCGATTTGCTCTGGCTTAGCATTGATACGCTTTAGCTTTTGCTCTAGCTCACGCCGTGAATGCTCACGGCGTGTTTGCCAAGCCAACACCTTAGACCAGAGCTGATCAGCGGACCAAGTCGGCCCGCAATCAGTATCATCGATATCACTAGTGTGTTTAGAAGCCTGCTTCTTCCAGCTCATCGGCTTCGCCCTCTACTTCCGCAGGCGCAACCACTGGACCAATCAGTTGATCACGTACTTGCGCTTCGATCACCTTGGCAATATCTGGGTTCTCGAGCAGATACTTACAGGCATTACTTTTGCCTTGACCAATTTTATTGCCTTGGTAGGCATACCATGCGCCCGACTTGTCCACTAAACCAAGCTTAACGCCTAAATCAATAATTTCACCTTGGCGATTGATGCCTTGGCCATACAAAATTTGGAATTCAGCTTCACGGAAAGGTGGTGCCACTTTGTTTTTAACGACCTTAACGCGTGTTTCTGAGCCAACAACCTCTTCACCTTCTTTTACTGCACCGATGCGGCGAATATCCAAACGAACCGAAGCATAAAACTTCAGGGCATTACCACCCGTTGTTGTTTCTGGATTACCAAACATCACACCAATCTTCATACGGATCTGGTTAATGAAAATAACCAAACAGTTTGAGCGTTTAATGTTGCCGGTGATCTTACGCAGTGCCTGCGACATTAAGCGTGCCTGCAGACCCATATGGGAGTCACCCATATCGCCTTCAATTTCAGCTCGTGGCGTTAGTGCAGCTACCGAGTCAATAACAATAATGTCGACTGCGGACGAGCGCACCAGCATGTCAGCAATTTCCAGTGCTTGTTCACCAGTATCTGGCTGAGACACAAATAGGTTTTCAATATCAACACCCAACTTACCGGCGTACTGAGGGTCTAAGGCGTGTTCAGCATCAATAAATGCCGCAGTACCGCCAGCCCGTTGGCAAGCAGCAATAACTTGCAGGGTTAATGTGGTTTTGCCCGATGACTCTGGACCATAGATTTCAACAATACGGCCTTTTGGCAAACCGCCAATGCCCAGCGCAATATCAAGCCCTAACGAGCCAGTAGAAATAGCAGGAATAGCACCCGTTGCTGGCTGATCACCCAAACGCATGACCGAACCTTTACCAAATTGCTTGTCGATTTGTGCCAGTGCAGCACTCAATGCTTTCTGTTTATTTTCGTTCATTGGCCATGACCTCTTGGATAAATGAAAACAGCAACGAGCTGTCCTTTCGTACAGTATTATGGCACAGGGTTTTACACTCTGCCAGTGTCGATGACTGCTATTAGTCGACTGATCACATGCAACACCGTTTGTGCCCGCACAGCGGCACGATCTCCGTCAAAAACCTTTGCTTCAGTGATCTCACCTGCTGGGCCGGCCCATGCCATCCACACTAAACCCACGGGTTTATCGGCTGTTCCACCGTCTGGCCCAGCAATACCACTAACAGCCACTGCCCAATCAGCACCGGCATTGGCGCGAGCCCCCAAAGCCATCGCCCGCACCACTGCCTCACTGACCGCGCCATGCGCCACAAGGTCTGACTCTGGTACAGCCAATAGCTGTTGCTTAGCGGCATTGCTATAAGTCACCCAACTTTGCTCAAACCAAGCTGATGAGCCGGCCACTCGGGTAAAAGCCTCCGCAATGCCACCACCGGTGCATGATTCGGCCGCAGTCAATGTAAGCTGTTGTTGCAGACATAACTTAGCCAGTTGCTCAACACCGGTGTTGATGGCATGTTGCCACTGCAACCATGCAGTTGTTACAGATAAGGACATAATGACTCCAAAAAAGGTATGCTCGGCCTCACATAAAAAACAACGTGGAAGACAGCTCATATGCTTAACTTTAGCTACCGCAATCCCGTGAAAGTTATATTTGGCAGCGGCTCATGTGCCCAAATTACAAAAGAGATCCCCAGCGGCAGTCGTGTACTGATCACCTATGGTGGCGGCAGCATCAAACGTAACGGTACATTTGATGAAGTTAAAGCCGCATTGAGCAACCACGACGTTTTTGAGTTTGGTGGCATTGAACCAAACCCCAGTGTAGAGACCTTGCTGCAAGCACTCAATGTCATCAAACAAGAACAAATAAACTATATTTTGGCTGTTGGTGGTGGTTCGGTGATTGATGGCAGCAAATATTTGGCGGCCATTGCCTTTGAAGAAAACGACCCTATTGAAGTGCTACGCAGCCGCGGTCGCAGCATTCGTCGTGCACTGCCATTAGGCGTGGTTGTCACGTTAGCGGCCACTGGCTCAGAAACCAACTCCGCCGCAGTTGTTACCGAATTAAGCACACACACCAAAACTGGCTTTTTTAGCCCGCATATCTACCCACAATTTGCTGTGATGGATCCAACCAAAACGCTGACATTGCCAACACGACAAGTAAGCAATGGTGTTGTTGATGCTTTTGTGCACGTCATGGAGCAATACCTGACCTATCCGGTTAATGCCAAAATCCAAGACCGTTTTGCTGAAGGCATTTTATTAACACTGATTGAAGAGGGTCCAAAAGCACTCACCAACCCAGATGATGTTGAAGTGCGCGCCAACCTCATGTGGGCCGCCAGCCAAGCATTGAATGGTTTAATCGGTGCTGGTGTACCACAAGATTGGGCCACCCATATGCTGGGCCATGAGCTGACAGCACTGCACGGATTAGATCATGCGCAAACATTGGCGATAGTTCTGCCAACCATGATGGAAGAGAGACGTGAGGCCAAACGCGACAAACTACTGCAATATGCCGAGCGTGTGTGGCAAATTCGAGAAGGCAGCGATGACCAACGTATTGATGCCGCCATCAAGCAAACTCGTGTCTTTTTCGAACTGCTAGGTGTGCCCACTAGGCTGTCAGACTACGGTGTTGGCCCTGAACATATCGATGCCTTAGTGGCGCAGTTAGAGGCACACGGCATGGTTAAGCTAGGCGAGCGTCAAGCCGTTACACCGGATATTTCACGACGTATTTATGAGGCCTGTTTGTAATGACTGGATTTGTATTTGCAACCTGCCCACGCATCGTCTGCGAACAAGGTAGTTCTGCTCAATTAGGCGCACATGCAAAAGCACTGGGTGCCAACCATGTCTTTATTGTCACCGATGGTTTTTTACATAACAGTGGTTTAACCACACGTATGCTGGAATCCATGGATGCAGCACAGCTAAGTTATACGCTCTATACCGATGTGGTCGCCGACCCGCCCGAGACTAGTGTTGAAGCGGCCATTGCTGCAGCACAAGATGCCGGTGCGGACTGCATTATCGGTTTTGGTGGTGGTAGCTCGATGGATACCGCTAAGCTGGTTGCACTGCTAGTCAAAACACCACAAAACATCTCTGAAATTTATGGCATCAATTTGGCCAAAGGCCCACGACTGCCATTGATCCAAGTACCCACCACCGCTGGCACTGGCTCAGAAGTCACAGCCATCGCTATTTTGACCACACCACATGATGAGAAAAAAGGTGTGGTTTCGGACCTGCTTTATCCTGACTTGGCCGTGCTAGATAGCCGCTTGACGCTTGGCCTACCCGGCGCCATTACCGCCGCCACCGGCATTGATGCCATGGTGCATGCCATTGAAGCCTACACCAGTCGCCACAAGAAAAACCCGCTATCTGATGTGTTAGCACTTCAGGCTCTAAAACTGCTGCATGACAATATTCGTGTGGTATTGGCTGAAGGCAAAAATGCCGACGCCCGCGAAGCCATGTTATTAGGTTCATTATTGGCCGGTATGGCCTTTGCCAATGCACCTGTGGCTGCCGTGCATGCTTTAGCGTATCCCTTAGGTGGTCATTACCATTTACCACATGGGCTAACCAACGCACTGGTTTTAGCGCCTGTGTTGGCATTTAATCAGCCCGCCGCCAGCACACATTATGCCCAGCTTGAGCGCCACTTAGATGCTCAAGCGAGCGCGGATGACGAGACCGCCTCCAAAGCATTTATAGACCGTATGACACAGTTAGTCAGCGAAATGCCATTCTCGCAGCGTTTGTCCGCTCATGGCGTACCGGAAGATGATTTACCGATGTTAGCCACTGACGCAATGGCAGTGCAGCGCTTGCTGATTAATAACCCCAGGGACGTGAGCTATGACGACGCCTTGGCCATTTATCGTTCTGTGTATTAAGAAGTCTACTTATGAACCCAAGCCCAGTAACGGCTAAAAGCCAAACCCGTGCCGACTATCAACACTTTTTGGCCATCCCCACGCGCTGGATGGACAATGATATCTATGGCCATATTAATAATGTGAACTACTACAGCTTTTTTGATACCGCGGTGAATCACTACCTGATCAAAGCCGGTGTGTTAGATATTCATGGCGGCTCAATTGTTGGTTTTGTGGTGGAAACCAGCTGTCAGTACTTCCGCCCGATTTGCTTTCCTGATGTGGTCACCGCTGGCATCCGTGTGGCCCAGCTCAAAGACCGCAGCGTGCGCTACGAGATTGGCCTATTCCGCAATGACGACAGTGAAGTCTCAGCCGCCGGTTATTTTGTTCATGTCTACGTTGACCGTGCCAGTGGCCGCCCCACCGCCATTCCCGATGAAACACGAGACGCCCTTCGTCGCCTACTCGTTTAATCAAGAGTCTACTATGTCATTTAACAACCCACTTCTGCGCCAGCAGGCGTTCATCAATGGCCAATGGCAAGATGCCGTATCGGGCAAGCGCAACGATGTTGTTAATCCTGCCACCGGCGAACTCATCACTACGGTGCCCGACATGGGCGCAATTGAAACCCGGCAAGCCATCGACGCCGCCAATCAAGCACTACCTGCTTGGTCTGCTCGCACCGCCAAAGAACGCAGCCAGTTGCTACGCAAGTGGTTTGATTTGGTGATGCTGAATCAGGAAGATTTGGCTCAGCTGATGACTGCCGAACAAGGCAAACCACTGCTGGAGTCGCGTGGTGAAGTGGCTTATGGCGCCTCGTTTATTGAGTGGTTCGCGGAAGAGGCCAAACGGGTTTATGGCGAGACCATCCCCGCCCCTACCGTGGATAGGCGCTTAGTGGTGCTGAAACAGCCGATTGGGGTAGTGGCTGCTATCACGCCATGGAATTTTCCAGTTGCCATGATCACCCGTAAGCTTGCGCCAGCATTAGCAGCAGGCTGCACAGCGGTGGTCAAACCCGCCGAAGCCACACCATTATGTGCGCTTGCATTAGCCGCCTTGGCCGAGCAGGCAGGCATTCCAGCGGGCGTCATCAATATCATCACTACCGCGTCACCAGCCAGCGTCGGTGATGAACTCACCCAAAACCCGATTGTGCGCAAACTCTCGTTTACAGGCTCGACAGCTGTTGGTAAGCGCTTGATGGCCGCCTGTGCCGGCACCGTAAAACGCCTATCACTAGAGCTTGGTGGTAATGCACCCTTTATTGTGTTGGAAGATGCGGACCTTGATGCTGCAGTTGTAGGTGCCTTGGCCTCGAAGTACCGCAATGCCGGCCAAACTTGCGTTTGCGCCAATCGCTTTTTAGTGCACGACCGTGTCTACGATGCCTTTGCCGCCAAACTCATAACCGCGGTAAAAGCGCTCAAAGTGGGTAATGGTGTAGATGATGGCACGCAGATTGGTCCACTGATCAATGCCGCTGCAGTTGCTAAGGTCGAGCGCTTGGTCAATGCCAGTATCGAACAAGGTGGAAGCTGTGAGGTCGGTGGCGCACGCCATACATTGGGTGAAAACTTCTTCCAACCCACTGTCTTGCTGGGTGTCAGCAATGACATGCCTATTGCCTGTGAAGAGAGTTTTGGCCCGGTTGCACCACTCATTCGTTTTTATTCAGATGACGAAGCAGTAGCAATAGCCAACGCCGTTCCAGCGGGTTTAGCGTCTTATTTATACGGTCAGAACCTACAACGGGTTTGGTCAATCGCAGAGCGTTTAGAGTACGGCATGGTGGGCATCAACGAAGGCATCATCTCTAATGAGGTTGCCCCCTTTGGTGGCATGAAAGAATCTGGCATGGGCCGCGAAGGCTCGCACCATGGTATCGATGAGTATTTGGAAATGAAGTATCTGTGTTTAGGTGGCATGAACCGTGTCTGAGGCGACATCACTGCAAGAACACACACCGATGATGCAGCAATATTTGCGCATCAAAGCAGATCACCCCAACGAGCTGGTGTTTTACCGCATGGGGGATTTTTACGAGCTGTTTTTTGATGACGCTAAACGCGCTGCTCGCCTGCTCGATATTTCGTTGACTCATCGCGGGCGCTCTGCGGGCGAACCCATTGCCATGGCAGGTGTGCCCTATCACGCCGCCGAAAACTACCTCGCTCGTCTAATTCGACAAGGCGAGTCTGTCGTGATTTGCGAACAAGTGGGTGAGGCCAACGCACAAAAAGGCCCTATGGAACGCAAAGTGGTGCGCATTCTGACGCCGGGCACCGTTAGTGATGAGGCTCTACTCGACGCTCATAAAGAAAACTTACTGGCCGCCGTATGCCGTGTGGGCAAACACTGGGGCCTCGCCTGCTTGGACATGGCCAGCGGCCGCTTTTGCCTGCAAGAGATCAGCAGTGATGAACTGCTACAGGCCGAGTTAGCGCGTTATAACCCATCAGAAGTGCTCTACCCTGAGGATGCGAGTTGGCAAAACCTGCTGTCCGA
>CAYYWS010000030.1:11663-15564 GCA_964473955.1 uncultured Paraperlucidibaca sp.
GGTATTGCTAGTTTAAAAATTGGCTATAACCGAGTCAGTGGTTATTACTTCGAACTCAGTCGCTTGCAAGCAGAGCAAGCGCCTGCACACTTTATTCGCCGACAAACACTCAAAAATGTTGAGCGATTTATTACGCCAGAGCTTAAAGCGTTTGAAGACAAAGCGTTGTCTGCATCAGCACGTGCCTTGGCGCGAGAGAAACAGCTCTATGATGAGTTGTTAGCTATTTTGTTGACCGCATTAGCACCGCTGCAAGCACTCTGTAATGCACTTGCTGAACTCGACGTGCTGTGCTGCTTGAGTGAACGCTCAGATGCCTTAAATTGGGTCTGCCCGGCACTCACTTCACATACCGGTATTGTGATTGAAGGCGGCCGCCACCCCGTGGTTGAGCGTATGCTCACCAGCACATTTACCGCCAACGATGTTTCGCTCTCACCCGAGCAACGTATGTTAGTCATTACCGGCCCCAATATGGGTGGTAAGTCGACCTATATGCGCCAAATTGCGTTGATTGTATTGCTCGCGCACATTGGTAGTCATGTGCCCGCCAGCCGTGCAGAAATTGGTGTTGTTGACCGAATCTTTACTCGTATCGGCTCATCGGACGACCTAGCCTCAGGTCGATCAACGTTTATGGTTGAAATGACGGAAGCAGCCAATATTTTGCACAATGCCACGCCGCAAAGTCTCGTCATCATGGATGAAATTGGCCGTGGCACCAGCACTTTTGATGGTTTATCACTGGCTTGGGCAGCGGCCGAGCACCTAGCACTGCAACGCCGCGCCATGACCTTGTTTGCCACTCATTATTTTGAGCTCACCTGTCTTGCCGATCAGCTTGATGGTGTACGCAATGTGCATTTATCAGCCGCCGAACACGAAGGTCAGGTTATTTTTCTTCACAGCGTTAAGCCCGGCCCCGCTAACCAGAGTTATGGTCTACAAGTAGCCCAGCTAGCCGGCATACCTAATGAAGTCATTCGTGCCGCAAAGCTGCGTCTACAATGGCTAGAACATCAGTCGGTGCATAACCAACATCAGCAAGCTCAGCAACAGCCTAGTCAAATGTTTCAGAATGACTTATTTGCAGTGGTCGAACCTAGCGCCGTTGAGTTGCGCTTGTTAGATATAAATCCTGATGAGTTAAGTCCACGCCAAGCACTAGACTTGCTGTATGAACTAAAACAAATTTAATGATTGATCAGTAACACTTATATAGCGCAACAAGTTTCTTCAATTGCCATTGAGCATCTGCGCGATTAGACTAGCCGCCGATTTGAAGCACACTGGGGATATGACCTATGACATTCGTCGTTACTGAAAACTGCATCAAGTGCAAATACCAAGACTGCGTGGAAGTTTGCCCGGTTGATTGCTTTTATGAAGGCCCAAACTTCTTGGTCATTCATCCTGATGAATGCATTGACTGTGCATTGTGTGAGCCTGAGTGCCCCGCCAATGCAATTTTCTCAGAAGACGAAGTGCCGGCTGATCAAAAAGAATTTATTGCGTTGAATGCTGATTTGGCCAACAAGTGGCCAAACATCACTGAAATTGGTGAGCGCCCAGCAGATGGCAAAGAATGGGATGGCGTCAAAGGCAAGCGTCAATACTTGGAAATGTAATTCCAAACGTAAAAACGCGGATAAAAGAAAGGGACCATTAGGTCCCTTTTTCAATACACTAAGCGCATCCTTGCACTCTTCCTTGAGCTTAACACCATCCTAGTGTTGTCATCCTTGTCCATAGTCCATCACGGTGAAGCGAACACCTTGTTGCTCGGCCTTCTTGGCACGAGACAAATATAGTGAAGTTTCAAGCTTGCGGGCATATTGAGCCGCTCATTTTATCGTCAGATAAAATAAGTACTAGCAAATTCAAACATTTGAAATTCTTAGGCCGACAAAAATGAGATTATTCCTACACACCATGTAGGAAATTTCTGACAAAAAAAAGGGCCACATCTTGTGACCCCCTGAAATCTCAACACTGTTTGCAGCGACTTACTAAATCTCGAAGATAGATTGACAAGATTTAAACGCCCCCACAAGTCAACATAAGTCATATTTTGTAGCGTTTTGTAACTACACTGAAGCAACACGTTTAGCCGGCCAGCGCATAATAAAACTGGCACCACCTAGCGGCACACTGCGACCAACGCGTATGGTGCCACCAAACCAATAAGCAATACGACTCACAATCGATAGGCCCAAACCATAACCACCCGTGCTACGGGTACGGCTATCATCTAGACGCGTAAACGGCTCAAATACACGCTTCCAGTCTTCCTCTGGAATACCAGGACCATCATCTTCTACGGTCAAAAACGCCGTGCCTTGCCTTATCTCAAAACGCAGCAAAACTTCGTTATTAGCATAACGAAGTGCATTACCCACTAAGTTTTGCATCACACGATGTAAGTATCGAGGCACGGCATCCACGAATAAACCGGGCTCTGCCTCTACTCGCAACTGAGCAGGTTTATTTAATGCCTTGGTTTCACGCTCGATTCGCGCTAACAATGTATCAATATCTACCACCTCAAAATCAAGCTGTGGTGTACCTTGCTCTAAACTGGCGTAAGTCAGAATTTCATCAATAAGCGTGTTTAGCTGGCTAACATCTTCATCAAGCTTGTCGAGCTGAGCGTAACGATCATCAATATCTTCGGTTTCAGCCAGCATTTCCATACCAAAACGCAAACGTGCCAGCGGAGTTCTCAGCTCATGTGAAACTGCTTGCGTTAATTCACGCTGCACATCAAGTAAGCGCTGAATATGGCCCGCCATTTGGTTGACGGTATCGCCTAAACGTGAGATTTCATCCTCACCATCGAGCGTCATACGCGCATTCAAATCACCAGACTGAAGTTTTAGTACGGTTTTGGTTAGCCCTGCTAAACGTCGCTCAAAGAGGTGAATAACGCCATAAGCACCCAGTGTAATTAGCAGTAGCGCGATGATTGAGGTCATGATCATCAGACCGACCGGTAAGCGATCAAATAACGCCACCGGCCCCACCACTAATAACTCACCCTCTCGTAACTGACTGGGCGCAAACACGGTAAGTTGATTACGACCGGCAATAGCTGACTCTGTCAGCCGCACAATAATTTCGTCCTGATTAAGTCGACGAATTTGCTCGCTATCCAAGCCCGCGCTAAACATCGGCATGAGCTGCATGGGGAAACCAATAAATGGGGATAACGTTTTTAAACGGAGCGCTTCTTGGCCAGGATAAAACGCTAAGTCCTCAAGAAAAAAGGTGGCGGCGGCCCGAACTTGCTGCTCACCAAATCCGTCGAGCTGGGTGGCTAAGTAAAGTGACTTGCCAGGCAAAGGCACACGTATCCAAATATCACTAAAACTATTAAGGCGTTGACGCCTAACGACTGCGCGACCTTCGTTGAGGCGGGTCGCATCCTCACTGCTCGGCACAAATGGCAAGCTTGGCTGCAGCCGCATAGGAGCGCCTACAAGGGTTGATGCATCAGACAGCCAGATTTCACGCATTTCTTCTGGCTGGCGCGCAATAGACACCGCTGCGATATGAAACATCGCAGTGGCGACCTCTTCGGTATAGGTTTTTGCGCGATACTTATTGATATACGTTAAGGAGAAGTAAGTTAACAGACCGACGCTCAAAACGACCAATAAAATGCCGCCATAAATGGTGACAAAAATACTTTTTGAGCGAAACAGCCTGGGCATTAAGCAGCGCTATCTTTAACGAATAAATAACCTTTGCCACGAACGGTTTTGATCATGCGAGGGCTATCGGGGTCATCACCAATTTTCGGTCGAATACGCGAAATACGCACATCAATCGAACGGTCTTGGCCATCGTATTCAATGCCACGCAGCTGAGAGAAAATATCTTCACGCGATAAAATGCGCCC
>CAYYWS010000031.1:0-15562 GCA_964473955.1 uncultured Paraperlucidibaca sp.
CGACCCGCCCTGTCACTTTGGGGATCACATCACCAGCGCGACGTACAATCACACGGTCGCCTATACGTAAATCAAGACGATGGATTTCATCCATATTATGAAGTGTGGCATTGCTCACCATAACACCACCGACATTAACCGGTGCTAAACGTGCCACTGGCGTAATCGCGCCGGTGCGACCCACCTGAAAGACTACCGCCAACAACGTCGTAGTTTTTTCTTCGGCCGGGAATTTATAGGCTACCGCCCAACGCGGCGCACGCGACACAAAACCAAGGCTTTGCTGCAAGCTGCGATCATCAACCTTGATCACCATGCCATCGATATCAAAGTCGAGCTCATTACGTTGGTTTAATAACTGCTGCCAACTGCGCTGAACAAAATCAACGCCATTGCCAGACTGAGCAAGATCTGAAATACGGAAACCTAACTGCTTTAAAACTCGCAGTGACAAACTATGTGTTGTTGGCCACGGCATGCCATCAATAGCGGCAATAGCATAGGCATAAAAATCTAACGGGCGTTTAGCGGTAATGCTGGCATCTAACTGACGCAGTGAGCCAGCAGCAGCATTACGTGGGTTAGCAAATGGCTTTTCGTTTTGCGCTAACTGGCGTTGATTGAGCTGCTCAAAGCCTGAGCGTGGCATAACCACTTCACCGCGCACCTCTAATAAGATGGGTGGGTTATCACCTTGAAGTCGCAGTGGCACCGAGCTGATGGTCCGCACATTCGCGGTAATGTCTTCACCAACTTGACCATCACCGCGGGTAGCAGCTTGTACCAAAACACCGTTTTCGTAACGCAGGCTTACCGCTAAGCCATCAAACTTCGGCTCACAGGCATACGGCACACCAACCGCTAACTGCCAATCAATACGGTCGCGCACACGGCGATCAAACGCCTGCCAGTCTTCAGCATTAAACACATTATCCAAAGACAACATAGGTACTTGATGCGTCACTGGCGTAAAAGCTGTGTCAGAGCTAGCCCCAACACGTTGTGAAGGAGAGTCAGTAGTGACTAACTCAGGGTATGTATGCTCAAGCTGCAACAGCTCTTGAAATAAGACGTCATAGTCAGCATCCGGCAATGCTGGCTCATCTAACACATAATAACGGTAGGCATGATCTTGAAGTTGCTGTCGTAAGACTTGTAGTCGGGTATTTGCTTGATCTTTAGACATGACGCTCAAGTTTTACCACTTCTTGACGCCACAGTTCTAATTGCTCAGCACTAATGATTTTAGTGTGCGAGTCTAATAACTCACCATCTAACTCATTAGCTAAACGACGTGCCGTATCCACCAATAAATCAAAGGCAATTAAGCTTTTATAACCAGGAATACTCATAAAAAACGTTACGCCGGCAATTAGGCTACGATCCATTTCATCGATATCAAAGGTGCCGGGTTCTACCGCTTGCGCCATGCTAAATAACACTTCACCTCGGCCGGAGGGGCTTTCATGACGATGAAAAATGTTCATCTCGCCAAAGCGAAGGCCATATTGCAACATACAACGCAGTAAGTCGGAGCCAATAAAACCTGAATGATTCGACATCACATGTATTGAATAAACACGCTCAACCGTTTCAGGTAATGGCTCGTCTGGAAACATATCGACTTGCTCAAGCGCTTTGACCGGCTCAGCAACAACTTCCGGAATTATGTCGCTGGCAGTATCTGTCACTGGTGTCGGTTCTACTACTGGCTCGATAGCCGGCTCAATGGGCAGCTCATAACTAGGCTCAGAAGCTGATTCAGAGTTGCTATTAAAATCCGAATCTAAGCGCGGCTCTTGCCGAGGTTTTACCCGCACTGAGCCAATAATTTCAGTCGGTTCAGGTGTGTCATCTAAACGCTTGTTTGGTATGGGTTCAATTTTTAAGCGTAAACGTTGTGCCCGTGGTCGCCAGACAAACACATAAAGTGCGATGGCAATAACACTAATGACAAAGATGACAAGTAAGGATTGGGTCATGTCACTGCTCGCTTTAATTCTAGTTTTTTCATTATTGCGATGCCAATGCGGCAGCCTCATCCAAATTAACAGTTACTAAGCGTGATACACCAGGCTCTTGCATAGTAACGCCCATTAATTGTTTCGCCATTTCCATCGCAATTTTATTGTGAGTGATATAGATAAACTGCACTTGTTTAGACATTTGTTCAACTAATCGTGCAAAGCGTCCAACGTTAGCATCATCTAACGGAGCGTCAACCTCATCGAGCATACAAAATGGCGCCGGATTAAGCTGGAAAATCGAAAAAACTAACGACAGCGCTGTCAGTGCCTTCTCGCCGCCCGACAATAAATGAATGGTTGAGTTACGTTTGCCCGGTGGTCTGGCCATAATCGTTACACCCGCCTCCAGCAAATCATCTCCAGTAAGCTCGAGGTATGCCGAACCACCACCGAATACTTTTGGAAATAATTCCTGCAGGCCAGAGTTTACTTTTTCAAACGTTTCTTTAAACAGCGCCCGTGTTTCGCGATCAATTTTGCGAATGGCGTTTTCTAATGTTTCTAACGCTTCTCGTAAATCAGCATCTTGTTGGTCTAAATACACCTTGCGCTCAGACTGAGTTTGATACTCATCAATCGCCGCCAAATTGATTGCACCTAAGCGCGCGATACGAACACCAATACGCTCGAGATCCAACTGACAACTACTCTCAGTGATCACCTCTGGCAAAGTGGTTAACAACTCTTCTAAGTTTGCGCCGGCTTCATTTAATTGTTCTTGCTGGGCCTCACGACGAGTCAATGCCTCTTGCCAGCTCATGCGCAGGCTTTGCAATTGCTCGCGGATACTTTGCACTTGTTGCTCAGCTCGAGCTTTACCCGCTTCAGCATCACGCAAACTTGCCTGTATCGCTTCAACCTGATCTCGTACTTGCGCTAATTGTTTTTCAGCTTCAAGGTGACGTGCCAACAACGTCTCTAGATCATCCATGCCAGCATCTTCCGGCATATTCATGGTCAGCATTTGCTCAGCCAAGGCTTCACGACGCTCTTGCAGGTTTTCAAATTGTTCATCAATACGCTGCAAACCACTGCGCAAACCGGCTGCGCGCGCCTGCAAATTTTGTGACTGCAAGGCCGTTTGATGCTGAGCATCACGGCGTTCGCGTTGTTGCTGACGCGCTTGATCGAGACTCAAACGCAAATGATCACGCGCCTGCATTAACTGCTCACGCTCGCGCGTATCGTTAGTCATTTCATCAAGCGCGGTTTGTAATAATAAACGTGCCTCGGCCAGACTTTCTTGGTCCGCCTCTACCTGCATACCTACATCAACCATGTCTTGGCTTAGGCGTTCGCGTCGGGCAATAAACTGCTCTAAACGAACTTGTCGTGCACCGATTTGCGCCTGTACTTCCGAGCATGCACGTTGACGTATGGTGAGCTCACGCTGAATTTGCTCTCGTAATTGCTCAGCATTTTTTAAAGCATCACGATGAGATTGCTGTAACGATTGTGCCTGCTGCAGAGCGACCTCTAAGCGTTCACGCTCGCCCTGTAATGCATCGAGCTCGCGTCGACGAGCCAACTCACCCATGGCTGGATCTTCTTGTCCCGCACGATAACGCAGCCAAAAGCGCCCCACCCAATAACCTTCTGGTGTAATGAATGATTGGCCATCGGTCAGGCTGGAGCGTTTTTCTAATGCCTCTGCTAAATTTTCGGCGGTGGTAATTGCGCTTAACTGAGCAACTAACCAAGCGGGACCCTGCTCAATACATGACGCCAGTGTATCCTCGCTGGCATCGGTGCTTGGTGCACTAAAACGGTCATCCGTTAGGCTAATTTGCCCTGTTTTCAAAGAACTTAAATGACTGGCCACGTCCGCAATATCGGCTACTTCCACACTATGTAAAACCGGACCTAACACCGTTTCAACGGCAGCTTCCCAACCTGACCTAACCCGCAAATTAGCGGCCATCGGCTTAGCATTTATTTGGTACTCAGTTAACCACTGGTTTAATCCCAAGCGGCCTTTTGCGGCTGCTTCTTGTAAGGCTTCCAAGGCAGATTCGCGACCACGTAAAGCTTGCAAGGATTGACGCAGTGTGTCGACTTCGGTGGCGCTGTCGAGCATGGCCTGTCGGCTGTGCTGAACCTGCTCCACCACGTCCTCAAGTCGAAGCTCATCTTGGCTCAGTAACTCTCGATCATTTTCTAACTGTTCATGTAGTGCGGCCAATTCAGACTCTAATGGACCCGCATTTAAACTGGTTTGCTCTTGGTCTAAACGACCCTGGCGCTCATGATGACGACGCAATGATTGCTCTAAATGAACAATACGCGATTGCTCAACTTCAGCACGCTGGCGTGGCCCTTGTGATTGTTGGTTAAATTGGTCCCAACGCTGCTGCCATTCATTAAGTGCCGCTTCAGCCTCGTGTAGTTGTGTGGTTGCCGCTTCAAACTCGGCCGCTAATAAGGCCAAAGCCGGCTCTAAATTCATCAGCTCAGATTGAACTGTTTCCAGCGCCATCTGGTCTTGTTCACGCAAACTACGGGCCTGATCGAGTTGGCGCTCAAGTGCAGCCTCGGATGCCTTCAATTCCGCTAAACGCTCTTCACGAAAGCGCTGAGCCTGTTGCAGTCGGGTGATATCACCACCAATTTGGTAATAGGCACTTTGCACCCGATTAAATTCGTCACTTAAACCAAACTGAGTTTCCCTGTCATTAACTAACTTGGTTTCATATTCGCGCTGAGACGCAATCGCGGCCTCTAAGGCAACGTCTAATTCAGCAATTTTAGCCTCTTGCACACCCACTTGGTCTCGCAGACCACGCCAGCGCAGCGCCAACAACTGATTTCTTAACAGGCGCTCTTCTTCTTTTAGCTCTTTGTACTTTTCAGCATCGCGTGCTTGTTTTTCTAAATGCTGTAGCTGCCTACCCATTTCATCACGCACATCGTTTAAACGATCTAAGTTATCGCGGGTATGGCGCATGCGATTCTCAGTTTCACGACGGCGTTCTTTATATTTTGAAATACCAGCCGCTTCTTCAATATAAACCCGTAACTCTTCTGGTTTGGACTCAATCAAACGCGAGATCATGCCTTGTTCAATGATGGCGTATGAGCGTGGACCGAGACCGGTACCTAAGAAAATATCAGTAATGTCTTTACGACGACAGCGGGTGTTATTGAGAAAATAATCCGAGCGCGCATCACGGGTCACAATACGTTTAATGGAGATTTCAGCGTACTGTGCGTACTCCCCCCCCAAAGAGGCATCGGCATTATCAAAAATCAGCTCAATCGATGCTTGGCCTACCGGCTTACGCCCCATGGAGCCATTAAAAATAACGTCGGTCATGCTTTCGCCACGCAGGTTCTTAGCTGAGCTTTCGCCCATAACCCAACGTACAGCATCAATCACGTTTGATTTACCACAACCATTTGGCCCTACCACCGCCGACAAATTCGTTGGAAAATGGGCGCTAGTAGGGTCTACAAATGATTTAAAGCCGGCCAATTTAATTGTTTTTAAACGCATGATGTTCCTTTAGCGGCGCTGCCGTCTGGCCCAAGCCATTTCGATTTGTTTAACCCGCAACAAGGACTCAAGCACCAGATTGCGCTGGTGCAAACAAAACTCTTCAACCAATTCCGCGGCACGCTCACCTTGCCGCAGCATGACGGCATCTAATACGCCTTTTAAAAAGGCATACGACTCATCCAGCTCACGCCGATTGACTTGCAAAGCCAAATAAAACGAACGCTGCATTGATGGCTGTAAGTCATCAAGCATATCGTCTAAAAAAGGGTTGTTGGTAAAGTGCTGGGCACGTCGGAGAATGTCAAAACTACCGTTATAAAAACCTTCGATATCGCGACTTTGCACAGATGCCTGCAATTCATTGACGCCATCCATAAATGGCGCAAGATCATCTTGCCGCCAAACTTCAGCGGTTTTACGCACAATTAAACTAAAGATAAGCACGATGACTTCGTACAGACCTTTAATCATATGAGGCGACAGCTCCGCCACCACCGCACCACGACGTGGGAAAATTTCAACTAAATGACGGCGCTGCAGAATTAATAAGGCTTCTCGAACTGAACCACGGCTCACTTGTAGCTCGGCAGCAATACGCATTTCTTGAATGCGCTCGCCCTCGACTAAATCACCCGAGACGATTTGCTCACCCACATGCTGTGCAATTTGTAATGCCAAACTTTCTGTCGCGCGAAAACTCATGCCCAGCAATCTCGTGTCATCAGGTGGTAAAAACTCGGGCTATGCTAGCACAGACGTCGAGGGCCACCAGCCTAATGCATGATTGTTGGACAAACGGTAATCAAATAGTTTCATTATCAGTTTTGATGATAAAGAGACTCAGTAAATTCCATTTTCACTGGTTTACGCCGACTGCTATGATTGCCCACTATTTTGTACTTGCTGGGTAATGCTTTATGTATCGTTACGATGCCTTTGATCAACGTGTAGTCGATGACCGCGTGAATCAGTTTCGCGACCAAACCACTCGCTATTTAGCAGGTGACTTAAGCGAAGACCAATTCCGCCCTCTGCGCCTGCAAAACGGTCTCTATATTCAACGCTTTGCCCCCATGCTGCGCATAGCCGTGCCTTACGGCATGATGTCTAGCACACAGCTGCGTCGAATCTCGGACATTGCGCGTCGTTATGACCGTGGTTATGCCCATGTTAGTACCCGTCAAAACATTCAGCTGAACTGGCCAAAACTGGAAGATGTGCCCGATATTTTAGCGGAACTGGCTGAAGTTGAAATGCATGCCATTCAAACAAGTGGTAACTGCATTCGTAACACCACCACCGACCAGTTCGCTGGTGTGGTAGCAGGTGAGCTTGCTGACCCTCGCCCAACCTGTGAGCTTATTCGTCAGTGGTCAACCTTCCACCCCGAATTTGCTTTCTTGCCACGCAAATTCAAAATTGCAGTGAATGCTCACCCTGATGTTGATCGTGCCGCCACACAAGTACACGATATTGGTGTGTACTTGGTCAAAAACGATGCCGGAGAGCTGGGCTATCGCATTTTAGTGGGCGGTGGTTTAGGCCGTACACCCATCGTTGGTGTCATCATTAAAGACTTCCTGCCGCAGCAAGACCTTATTGCCTATTTAGATGCCGTTCTGCGTGTTTATAACCTGCACGGTCGTCGTGATAATAAGTACAAAGCGCGTATTAAAATTTTAGTTAAAGCACTAACACCTGAAGTTTTTGCAGAGCAAGTTGAAGCCGAGTTTGCGCACTTGAAAGATGGCCCGCTCACTGTGCCTGCAGAAGAATTTACTCGCCTTGCTAGCTTCTTCACTGAACCTGAGTACGCAGAACTACCTGCTGAGTCCGCTGCACTGACACAAGCACGCGCAGCAGATCCAGCATTTGATAACTGGTTGTCACGCAACACCCATGCACATAAAAAGCCGGGTTATCGCATTGTCACCCTATCGTTAAAGCGCACAGGCATTGCCCCTGGTGATATGACCAGTGAACAAATGGATGCCATTGCTGATTTGGCCGACCGTTTCAGTTTTGGTGAATTACGCACCACACACGAACAAAACGTGGTATTGGCCGATGTTCGCTTGGATGACTTAGCTGAGCTTTATCAAGCCTTGAAAGTATTGGGCTTCGACACTGCCAATATTGGCTTTTTGACCAACATCATCTGCTGTCCAGGCGGTGATTACTGTTCATTAGCCAACGCCAAATCAATTCCTATTGCTGACCAAATTCAACGTCGTTATGACGACCTTGAAGAGGTTTATGACTTAGGTCCAATTGATCTCAATATTTCTGGCTGTATGAATGCCTGCGGTCACCATCACGTGGGTCATATCGGCATTTTAGGCGTGGACAAAAAAGGTGCTGAGTTTTATCAAGTCAGCCTTGGCGGCAGCGCCGGTCATGACGCCAGCATTGGCAATATCTTAGGCCCATCGTTTGAAGCCGAAGACATGGCATCTGTTATTGAAGAAATTCTGAACACCTACTTAGATCTTCGCCAAGAAGGTGAAACATTCTTACAGACCTACCGCCGAGTCGGTATTGAACCGTTTAAGGAGCGCGTTTATGCCAACGCTGATTAAGGGCAATGAAATTGCGCAAAACACCTATGTCCGCATTGACGCCGTTGATGGTCATCTGTCACTGCCAATGCAAGATGTGTTAGTGGGTTTAAGCACTTGGCAACAACATCGTGAGCAGTTATTGGCACACCCGCTTCGTAAAGGTGTATTTTTAGAGGCCGACCAGTTTGCTGAAAACTTGGCGCAAGACTGTCAGCAACTAGACCTGATTGCCATTAACTTTCCAGCCTTCGCTGATGGCCGCGGCTACTCCACTGCCTACTTATTACGTACACGTTATGGTTATACCGGCGAGCTACGTGCCATGGGTGACGTGTTCAAAGACACTTTGTTTTATCAACGTCGTGTTGGTTTTGACGCCCATGTTTTGCCAGCAGACAAAGACGCCACAGTGGCACTCAAAGGCTTGCAAGACTTTGCCGAAAGTTATCAGCACTCAGCTGACAACAAAGCATCTGTCTACGTCAGACGACGTAACGCCTAAAGCTTATTTCGCAGGTACAGGGTCGGTAACAAAACCAATTTTTGCCAACCCTGCGCCTGCAGCTGCTGCCAACACCTGAGCCACAATGTCATACGACGTGGTTTTATCGGCGCGAAAATGCACTTCATCTTCTGCCGAGAACTGACTCAAAACCAGCTCTAAATCTACCAAGTTAACTGACTGCTGATTAACAGACACAGCGCCATTAGCTTCAATCACTAATTCAATTGGCTTACCTGCAGGTGCCACTTGCTGGCTGCTGGCCTGAGGCAAATCGACTTTTACTGCCTGTGTCATCAATGGTGCGGTAATCATAAAAATAATCAGCAGCACCAGCATCACATCAATAAAAGGCACCATGTTGATTTCAGCATTCGCTTCAATCTCTTCGCCCTTTTCAAATGAACCAAAAGCCATGATTAGTTGACTCCCTGCTCTGGCAACTGCGTACTGCGAGCACGCGAGATCACACGATCGCTGGTGTTTTGAAAGTCATTTAATAAGTTGCCAGTAGCGAGGCCAGTTGATAAGAATGCAAAAACATCGTGGGCAAAGCCATTTAAGCTCACTAAAGTATTGCGGTTTAAACGTACAAAAACGTTATAAGCCACGGCGGCAGGAATAGCGACAGCCAGACCTAAGCCCGTCATAATCAAGGCCTCACCAATTGGGCCGGCGACTTGATCCAAACCGCCCTGGCCACTAGCACCAATCGCTAATAACGCATGATAAATGCCCCACACCGTGCCAAACAGGCCAACAAACGGAGCGCTTGAGGCCACCGTTGCCAAAAACGTTAAACCGCTTTCTAGCCTTGCTTTGTCTTGCTCAATAGCGCGTTTGAGTGAGCGTGTTAAGAAATCTTCTGCAGATCCTGCTTCAATCAGGCTGTTTTGATTACGTGCTTGGTGTTGCTCTACCGCTGTAAAGCCGTGATGCACTAAGTGCGAAAACGGGTCAGTAATGCCGGTGCTGCGCAACTTCCTAGCCACCGCTTCTAAGCTAGGTGACGCCCAAAAATCTTTGACAAAATCACGTGAACGATCACGTGTTTTAAAGTACTGCCAAGACTTGGTCATGATGTAGTACCAAGTGCCAATCGACATAACAACCAGCACTGTCAGCACAAACCAAGCAACACCATCGGCCTGCGCTAAAAAACTTTGAAACCCCATTGAGTTGTTCATCTCATCACCGTGTCAAATTAAACGTAATAGGTACTATGACCCACTCTGAAATCGCGACATCACCACGTCTGGCCGGTATAAATCGCCAGCGCTTTACTGCATCCAAGGCAGCCTGATCTAAACGAGAATGGCCACTGGACTGGTGCAACTGTACTTGTAAGGCATGGCCTGTCTCACTCACTTGAACGCGTAACAACACCCTTCCTGCTTCATTTAAACGACGCGACTGCATTGGGTAGGCAGGTGCAGGATTATTCAAATAGGCAGCATCAAAGCGTGGCGCCACCACCGTGCTGCTGGATGCCGAGCTTGAACTATCGCTACTCGCCAATGTCGCAGAAGGTGAAGCTTCAATCGCTTGCTCAGGCACAGGCTCTGCGGGTTTAGGTTCTACCGGCTTAGGCTCAGCCTTAACTGGCGCCGGAGCCTGCGTTACCACACGCTTAACGTCTGCCTTTTTAGGCTCTGGCACTACCGGCTTGGGTACCGGAGGTTTAGTAATAGGCGCAGGCTGCGTTATCGCCGTGGGTGCTGGCAACATGCGAACCGATAAACTAGCCACCTGCGGAGGAATCACTTGTTTGCTCTGCCAATAAATCGCAGCAAACACTACTGCATGCAACATAACAGCAAGCCCTAAGCCTATCGCATTAGCGGGCTTAGTCAGTTGAGTGGAGTGAGTCACCGTAGCAGTCATGGCCGGCATCATAGTTTAAATGAGAATGATTACCAAGTAGATAAGAGGATTTAATGTGTTAATTTGTCTTGACGCTTACGTCGACGCCAGAGTGTCGTTCGGCTGATACCTAAGATTTTAGCTGCCGCTACTAAATCACCATGACACTCATTAATCACCTGCTCAATCGAACGCTCTTGATCCAAATCCGTTGCGGCTAACGGAGAATTTGTACTTTCCCCAAACTCAGGCAGCATGGCAAATAATAAGGGCGAGTCTAGTGTTGGCTCCATGGCATAACAAACTACTAGGCGCTCACAAAGGTTCTCCAGCTCACGCACATTGCCGGGCCAAGCATAATGTTGGCTTTGTTGCATTACCCAATTTAACAGTGGTGTTAATGGAATACTTCTGTCATGTCGGATGAGCTCGCGGTGCAGCAATTGTTCTGCCAACAACGCCTTATCATTGCCGCGCTCTCGCAAGGCTGGCAACTGTAAACGCAGTATGTTTAGCCGATAATACAAGTCGGCCCTAAACGCTCCCTGGGCGATGGCATGATCAAGATCAACATGAGTAGCGGCAATCACCCGAATATTCACTGGCGTTGGCTCAGTAGAGCCTAAACGAATAACTTCACGTTCCTGTAGCACACGTAACAATCTGGTTTGCAGACTAATCGGCATATCGCCAATTTCATCTAAAAAAAGTGTGCCTTTGTCTGCCAACTCAATAAGGCCTGGCTTGCCTCCTCGGCGGCTGCCGGTAAACGCGCCCTCTTCATAACCAAACAACTCACTTTCTAATAGGCTCTCTGGCAAGGCTGCACAATTTAAGGCCACAAATGGTGCGTCTTTACGGGCACTGGCTCGATGAATCCCTTGGGCAAATAATTCTTTGCCGGTGCCCGACTCACCTTGAATTAATACCCCAGAGTCAGACTCAGCAAACCTGAGCGCCAAGCTTTTAGCCCACTGCATCACCGCAGACTCGCCAATAATGTCATTAATTAACCAGCGCGCTTGGAACTGCTTATGCACATTGGCTCGGCGTAGGCGTCGGCCTGCTTCATCAATTCGACTAGCTTCTTGAAACGTCAATAACGCCCCAGTGGCTTTATCACCTTCTCCCTCTATTAATGGCAAACGATTCACCACTAAATTTCGGCCTTTATAAGCAACCACCTCATCACGCCTACCGACACCATCTGCTAATACATTCGCCAGCGATAAACTGGCCGCTAACGAAGACAGTGTTTTACCCTTTGCCCATTCCGCAACCACACCAACAAGTTGCTCAGCTGCAGGATTCATAGCAAGCACTTGCTCTTGTGCATCCACAGCAATCACACCCTCGTTCAAACTGGCTAAAACTTGCGTTAATTGCTCACGCTTGGCTGCCTCAACTCGGGTTATCTCTAAACGCTCCATGGCGTCATCAATAGCCTGGCGTATCGCCGTTTCTGAATAGATCAGCACACCGGGCAAACCATATTGACTGGCTAAATGCACAATTTGGCTGGAGCCAACAATAACGACATCAGACTGCAAACTCAGCTCTTTCAGAATCTGTTCAGCATCATGGTGATTTCGGTAAGGACGTTGCTCTAGGCTTAAGTTTAGTACCGGACGCATAGCGGAGAACTCATCACCCAAACCAACACGGGTGACAATAACAATGCGCTGAGCTAGACGACGGGCCTGAATAAGCGCCTGCATAATGTCAAAACCACCTACGCGAATTTGCACTACTGGCTGATTAATCGCACTGCGTAAAGCTTTTGCGCTGGCACCTGCTGCCACCACAGCAAATGGACGACCCGTGCTCGCTAAGGCTTGCAAACTCTCCACCGCTTCATCTAACACCGCATCAACAATATGGAAGTCTGCAACGGCTGAATACACCGGCACAATGGCGCGAATTTGTTCAGCTAAATAACGTGTAGCGACCACGACCAATAAGGGCTTCATGTTTCACTCTTGCTGCTTATGTTTCATAAATTGAAACACGCACGAAACACTGAAACAATGAAATCCTTAAAATTTCCATGGCCAAATTAATAATTAGTTTAAATACATAGACTTGGTGTTCATCGCTAAAACTGGCACAACATCTGCTAAGCATTGAACTAGTAAAAACTGCGTGTAAATTAGCGTAGACTCGAACATTCGAAAAAAACCACATCCTCTGACAGGAGATTCACCATGTCTGACGCACAAGTCGTGCTACCAAAAGCCAAGAAATCCGTAGCCTTATCAGGTGTTGCTGCCGGCAATACTGCCCTTTGTACCGTAGGCCGTACCGGTAATGACTTGCACTACCGTGGTTATGACATTCTTGAACTGGCTGCACAGTGCGAATTTGAGGAAGTGGCCTATTTGCTCGTTCACGGCAAATTACCTAACAAAGCAGAATTGGCTGGTTATAAGAAAAAACTGAAAAGCCTGCGTGGTTTACCCGCTTCAGTTAAAGCCGTTTTAGAAGCCCTGCCTGCCGCGGCTCACCCAATGGATGTGATGCGCAGTGGTGTGTCTGCATTGGGCTGCACATTGCCAGAGAAAGATGATCACAACATTGCGGGTGCTCGTGACATTGCAGATCGCTTGATGGCCTCATTGGGCTCCATGCTGCTGTACTGGTACCACTTCTCCACCAACGGCAAACGTATTGAAGTCGAAACAGATGATGACTCAATTGGCGGTCATTTCTTGCATTTGCTGCACGGTGAAAAACCATCGGATGAGTGGGTTCGTGCTATGCACACCTCGCTGAATCTTTATGCCGAACACGAATTTAACGCCTCAACCTTTACCAGCCGTGTTATCGCCGGTACCGGTTCAGACATGTATTCCGCCATTACGGGTGCGATTGGTGCATTACGTGGTCCTAAACACGGTGGAGCTAACGAAGTTGCTTTTGAAATTCAAAAACGTTACGAGAATCCAGATCAAGCGGAAGCTGACATTAAAGAGCGTGTCGGCCGCAAAGAAGTCGTTATTGGTTTTGGTCACCCGGTCTACACCATTTCCGATCCACGCAACAAAGTCATTAAAGAAGTAGCGCATCAGTTGTCGTTAGCCGAAGGCGACACCAAGATGTATGACATCGCCGAACGCCTTGAGAGTGTGATGTGGGACATCAAAAAAATGTTCCCGAACTTGGATTGGTTCAGTGCCGTTAGTTACCACGTAATGGGTGTGCCCACTGCCATGTTCACGCCACTGTTTGTGATTGCCCGTACTTCTGGTTGGAGTGCTCACGTCATCGAACAACGTATTGACGGCAAAATCATTCGCCCATCGGCCAACTACAATGGCCCAGAAGACTTGGCCTTTGTGCCAATTGATCAGCGCTAATTTATTAGCCAAAAGGGAGACAACACTGTCTCCCTTTCCCATTATTGATCAGCAAATTTGTGAATCACCAATTTTGAGAAGCCGCCATGAATAGCCAATTTCGTAAGCCCTTAAACGGCACTAACTTAGAATACTTCGACGCCCGTGCCGCAGTTGAAGCCATTAAACCCGGTTCATGGGATGGTCTGCCCTACACCGCTCGTATCCATGCTGAGAACATCGTTCGCAAAGCTGATCCAGCCATTATTAATGATTGCTTAGTGCAGTTAATCGAACGCAAACGTGACCGTGACTTCCCGTGGTTCCCTGCACGTGTGGTCTGTCACGACATTCTTGGCCAAACCGCATTGGTAGACTTGGCCGGCCTGCGTGATGCTATTGCTGACCAAGGTGGCGATCCAGCCAAAGTAAATCCCGTGGTGCCAGTACAGCTGATCGTTGATCACTCGTTAGCAGTTGAGTGTGGTGGTTATGTTCCGGATGCTTTCCAGAAAAACCGTGATATAGAAGACCGTCGCAACGAAGACCGTTTTCACTTTATCGAATGGACCAAAACAGCTTTTGATAACGTCGACGTGATTCCTGCCGGCAACGGCATCATGCACCAAATCAACTTGGAAAAAATGTCGCCGGTTATTCATAACCAAAACGGCCTCGCCTTTCCTGACACCTGTGTTGGTACTGACTCACACACACCACACGTCGATGCCTTAGGTGTTATTGCTGTTGGTGTCGGTGGTTTGGAAGCCGAAAACGTGATGTTAGGTCGCGCCTCATGGATGCGTCTACCCGATATCGTGGGTGTTGAGCTCACTGGCAAACGCCAGCCTGGCATTACGGCTACGGACATCGTATTGGCCTTAACTGAATTTCTTCGCCAGCAAAAAGTGGTTGGTGCCTACCTCGAATTCTACGGCGAAGGTGTTCCGGGTCTAACCATTGGTGACCGCGCCACTATCTCCAATATGGCCCCTGAATATGGTGCTACGGCGGCCATGTTCTCTATCGATGAACAAACACTGACGTATCTGCGCCTAACCGGTCGTACTGATGAGCAAGTTGCATTAGTTGAGACCTACGCCAAAGAAGCTGGACTATGGTCCGAGAGCTTAAAAACTGCTGAGTACGAACGTGTATTAACGTTTGATCTGTCCAGCGTCGTCCGTAATATGGCCGGCCCAAGCAACCCGCACAAACGTCTACCAGTATCCGATCTGGCTTCTCGTGGCATTGCAGGCAACTTAGACGCAGCAAAAGCCGAAGAGGCTCAGGGCTTAATGCCAGATGGTGCAGTCATCATCGCCGCTATTACTTCCTGCACAAACACCTCTAACCCACGCAACGTGATTGCTGCTGGCCTTATCGCACGTAACGCCCGTCAACTCGGTCTGGTTCGTAAACCATGGGTTAAGTCATCACTAGCGCCCGGCTCTAAAGTAGTTGAGCTGTATTTAAAAGAAGCCGGCTTGTTAGAAGACTTGGAAGCGTTGGGCTTTGGTATTGTGGCGTTTGCCTGCACCACCTGTAACGGTATGTCCGGTGCACTGGAGCCTGAAATCCAAAAAGAAATTATTGAACGTGATCTTTACGCCACCGCTGTGCTTTCTGGCAACCGTAACTTCGATGGCCGTATTCACCCCTACGCTAAACAAGCCTTCCTAGCGTCGCCACCACTGGTGGTTGCTTATGCCATTGCCGGCACAATCCGTTTCGACATTGAGCAAGATGTATTGGCGGTAGTAGATGGCAAAGAAATT
>CAYYWS010000032.1:0-8184 GCA_964473955.1 uncultured Paraperlucidibaca sp.
CCGGCTGATTGTGTAGCGACGGTTTTGAATACTTGTAAGTAGTCATCCATTTGCGCCATTTGGTCTGGGCGGAAGGGGATGCCAGTGCCAATTAACGAGCCTTCTAAACCACGGCGCTCAGCCACACGTAAACGGCGGCCATTCATGCTGGCACCATGACCACGGCTAGCAGAAAAAGCTTCGCGGCGAATAGGGTCTAACACCACGGCGTGTTCGGTAACACCTTTGTGGCGAATGGCAATGGACACTGCAAATTGCGGAAAGCCATGAATAAAGTTAGTGGTGCCATCAAGCGGATCAATAATCCACAACCAGTCTTCTTCACCATTTTTGCCTGCACTAAAACCAGACTCTTCGGCTTGGATGGCATGGTCAGGGTAGGTTTTACGCACAAACTCAATAATGGCGCGTTCGGCAGCGCGATCCACTTGGGTGACATAGTCGTTAAAGCCTTTGGCTTCAACATCAACAAGATCAAGGCGATCGGCGGCCTTGGCAATGATGTCGCCGGCCATATTGGCGGCGCGCAGTGCCATGGTGAGCATGGGTTGCATGATGGGTCACTCTGCTAAAGAACGTTTTCGGCGCATAGTGTAACATATCCCGCCTTATGAATATCGACACACGCATCATCCTTGTTAATACCACGTTGCCTGCCAATATTGGTGCAGCCGCGCGTGCTATGAAAACCATGGGCTTAACGGAGCTGGTCTTAGTTGCGCCTAAATTATTTCCACACTTTGATGCCAGCGCATTAGCGTCTGGTGCATCCATGGTATTAACCAATGCCCGCGTGGTGGATACACTGGAGCAAGCCATTGCCGATTGCCAATTGGTGTTTGGTGCCAGTGCTCGCAGTCGCACCATTGGTTTGCCACAAGTGGATGCACGTACAGCAGGTATGGCGGCCTTCGAGCAGCAGCAAGCCAGCGCTAAAGTGGCCTTTGTGTTTGGTCGTGAAGATCGAGGCTTGAGTAACGAAGAGCTGCAGCTTTGCCATAGCCATGTATTTATTCCCACCGACAGTGAGTACGGTGTATTAAATGTGGCGGCGGCAGTGCAGGTCATTGCCTATGAAGTACGTATGGCGCACTTGCAGAAAAAGCATCAGCAAAACATGGCTGAAAATACCATGCCGGTGCAGTTAGTGCCTTGGGATGAAGAGCTGGTGAGTAGCGAGGACATGGCGCAGTTTTATGCGCACTGGCAGCAAACCTTAGAAGCGGTTGATTTTTTGGATCCAGATAATCCGCGTCAAATCATGACGCGCTTAAAGCGATTATTTGGTCGTACACGGTTAGATAGACCAGAATATAATTTGCTACGTGGTTTTTGTAAGCGTGTGTTGGCCATGGCCAACGGACAAAACCAACGAAGCACATAGAGTGGGGTAGTGATGTTCGAACGCATCAAAGAAGATATTGATTCGGTATTTGACCGTGACCCTGCAGCGCGTACGCGCTTTGAGGTGCTGCTTAATTATCCTGGATTACATGCCGCATTAGCGCATCGTTGGGCGCATCGTTTGTGGCTGGCGGACTGGAAGGGTTTGGCGCGTTTTATTTCGACCTTGTCGCGTTTCTGGACCGGTATTGAAATTCATCCCGGTGCGCGTATTGGTCGCCGCTTTTTCATTGATCACGGTATGGGTGTGGTCATTGGTGAGACCGCTGAAATTGGCGATGACGTCACGCTTTATCATGGTGTGACCTTGGGTGGCACATCTTGGGATGCCGGTAAACGCCACCCGACCTTGGCTAACGGTGTGGTAGTTGGTGCCGGTGCTAAGGTGTTGGGCCCGATTACCATAGGCGAATGTGCACGTATTGGCTCGAATGCGGTGGTGGTGAAGTCAGTGCCTGATGGTGCTACGGTTGTTGGTCCCGCCGGGCGATTGTTAATTCGCAGCCAAGATGATGCGCGTGAGCAGGCGCGTCGTGATTATGCTGAGCGCATTGGTTTTCAAGCCTATGCCGCCAATCCGGATTTACCTGACCCTGTGATGGCAGCCTTAAGAGATGTGCTGGATCATATGCAAGCCGCTGATGCTCGAGCAGATCGCTTATGCGAAGCTTTGCGTGCCGCTGGCATTGAAGTCTGTGATCAGCGCCCAGATGCAATCAGTGCTGAGACCATTGCCACGGTGCAGGGCCAGTCGACCGACTAAAGGCTTAGTCGGTCGTGGGCTTTTCGGCGGTCACTAACAGCTGGTCGATGCGGTGATTGTCGATGTCGATGACTTCAAAAATGTAACCTGCGTGAGTCACCGTGTCGGTGAGCTTGGGCACTTTGCGTAGCTGAAACATCATGAAGCCAGCAATGGTTTCGTACTGACTGTCATCGGGAAAGGCATCGATGCCCAATATGCGCATCACATCTTCTACCGGTGTGAAGCCATCAATCAACCAACTGCCATTGTCGCGACGCACAATCTGTTGCTGATTATCATGCACCAAGTCACCCATAACCGTGTTCATCACGTCATTGAGGGTGACCACACCCACTACCAGTGCGTACTCATTAATCACCAAAGCGAAGTCTTGGCGGCTGGCGCGGAACTGCGCTAACAACTCCGATAAGGTTAGGCTGTCGGGCACTGTCATCACGGGTTTGATCAGTTCTTTATCACTTAACATCAAGGGCTGATTGTCCAAAATGCGTAGCAATAAATCTTTGCTATCAACATAACCCACAATGCGGTCAATGCTGTCGTCACAGACCGGAAACTTAGAGTGGGTGTGTTGACGAATTAATTGGCGTAGCTCTGCCTCTGACTCTTGGCGAGTCATGTAAATAATGCTTTCACGCGTGGTCATGGCTGAGGTGACAAGGCGTGATTCAAGCTCAAACACATTCTCAATGACTTGCTGTTCCTGTCGCATCAGCACACCAGCATGAGCACCCGCAGCAACTACTGCGTAGAGGTCATCACTGGTAACACCTTGGTGCTGATCAACACGAATGCCAAGACGCTTTAGCAAGGCCTCTGAAATAAAGTTAAACACCCAGACAATGGGCTTGAACAATTTGATAAGGGTGTTGATGGGGCCAACCACACTCATGGCGATGGTTTCTGGTGCCAACATGGCCATACGCTTGGGGATTAAGTCGGCAAACAAAATAAACAGTGACGTAATTAGAATGAAGGAAATGGTCTGGCTGGCGGTATCTAAATAGGCGCCATCATAAAGTGATGATAGTGATTCGCGCAGGGCAGGAGTCAGTGCGGACTCACCAAAAATACCCGCCAAAATGGCAATCGCATTTACACCTACTTGAATGCCGGTAAAAAACAGCCCTGGCTTTTCTTGTAACGTAATCACAGCGGCGGCTTGAAGATTACCTTCATCAGCCATGGTTTGCAGGCGCAAACGTCTTGACGCAGCAAGCGAAATTTCTGAAACCGAAAAAAAAGCACTGGCGGCAATTAATGCCAGCAGCAAAAGAGCGAGCTGGACGCTACTCACGTGATAACTCCTAATCCTTTGGTGACGACAGTATAGCGGTGTTGGTACTGGTAATGGCGCACTTATCTGACTACAATCCCGACCGCTTTGCTAGGACAAATACTTGATAGATTTGCTCGGGTATTATACCCTAGTGAAAGAGTTGGGTATTAGGAGTGGGTTATGCGTCTTACAACCAAGGGTCGCTACGCGGTTACCGCTATGCTGGATTTAGCGCTTCATGCGACTAAATCGCCGGTGAGCTTGGCCGACATCTCAGACCGTCAATCCATTTCCGTATCTTATCTTGAGCAATTATTTGCCAAATTGCGTAAGCGCGGTTTGGTGCTGAGTGTGCGTGGTCCCGGTGGTGGTTATCAATTAGCAGCCCCGCCCAAGACAGTTTTTGTGGCGCAAATCATTGATGCCGTGGATGAGTCAGTCGATGCCACACGTTGTGGTGGTCAAGGTGACTGCCAACAAGGTGCAACCTGTCTCACTCATGAGCTATGGAGTGACTTGAGCACTCAGATACATACTTTCCTTGCCAACATTAGTTTGCAAGAGCTACTTGATCGGCGTGAAGTACAGGCCGTGGCCATTCGTCAAAGTGAGGCACAACGCCAGCGCTTAACGTTGCCAGAGTCTGAACGTTTGGCGTCAGTATTTTAATGAGGTTATCCATGAAGCGTCCGATTTACTTAGACTACTCCTCCACCACGCCAGTAGATCCGCGTGTGGCCGAGGCCATGATGAACTGCCTTAGCATGGAAGGTAATTTTGGTAACCCTGCCTCCCGCTCGCACGCCTATGGTTGGCAAGCAGAAGAAGCGGTAGAAACCGCGCGCGATCATGTCGCAGCCTTAGTGAATGCTGACCCACGCGAGATTGTCTGGACCTCGGGTGCAACTGAGTCTAACAACTTAGCCATCAAGGGTGTTGCTGGTTTTTATGGCAACAAAGGTCGTCATATTCTGACCTCAAAAATTGAACACAAAGCAGTATTAGACGCCTGCCGCCAATTAGAACGTGAAGGTTTTGAGATCACCTATTTAGATCCAGAGCCAGGCACGGGTTTAATCCACCCAGCCGCAGTGGAAGCTGCACTGCGTGAAGACACGATTTTGGTGTCGCTGATGCATGTGAATAACGAGATCGGCACCATTACCGATATTGCTGCGATTGGCGAAATTACTCGTGCCCGTGGCATTTTGTTCCACGTTGATGCGGCCCAATCGACTGGCAAAATCGATATTGATTTGAACGCCATGAAAGTGGATTTAATGAGCTTTTGTGCACACAAGACCTATGGCCCTAAGGGTGTTGGTGCCTTGTATGTGCGTCGTAAGCCACGTGTGCGTTTAGAAGCACAAATCCATGGCGGTGGTCATGAGCGTGGTATGCGCTCAGGCACGTTGGCTACGCATCAGTTGGTCGGCATGGGTGAAGCCTTCCGCATTGCCAAAGAAGAAATGCATGCAGAACAAGTGCGCTTACGTACTTTGCGTGATCGCCTCCACGCTGGCCTGCAAGACTTAGAGCAAGTATTTGTGAATGGCGACATGACCCAGCGCATTGCCGGCAACTTAAACATCAGTTTTAACTATGTTGAAGGCGAGTCGCTGATTATGGCGCTGAAAGATATGGCGGTATCGTCTGGGTCGGCTTGTACATCAGCCAGCCTTGAGCCGTCTTATGTGTTGCGTGCATTGGGCTTAAGCGATGAGCTGGCACATAGCTCCATTCGTTTCACCATGGGGCGCTACACCACTGAAGCTGATATTGACGCAGTGATTGAGTTAACGACACAGGCGGTTAATCGTCTGCGTGATTTGTCACCACTGTGGGACATGTATAAAGACGGTGTCGACATCAGCTCAGTTGAGTGGGTCGCACACTAACCCGGTATGACAGGAGAGCCATCATGGCCTATAGCGAAAAAGTAATTGATCACTACGAAAATCCCCGCAACGTGGGTAAGTTGGATAAAAACGACACCACGGTAGGTACCGGTATGGTTGGCGCTCCGGCTTGTGGTGATGTGATGCAGCTGCAAATCAAAGTAAATGAAGCGGGCGTGATTGAAGATGCGCGTTTCAAAACCTATGGCTGCGGCTCTGCAATTGCATCTAGTTCATTAGTGACCGAGTGGGTTAAGGGTAAAACCTTGGACGAAGCGGCCACCATTAAGAACACACAAATTGCCGAAGAGTTGGCTTTGCCACCAGTGAAAATTCACTGCTCGGTGCTGGCAGAAGATGCCATCAAGGCTGCGGTAGAAGATTATCGTAAGAAGCACGTTCAGTAAGACGTTGTGAGTGTCACTAGGAGAATACTGTGGGAATTAGTCTGACCGAAAATGCTGCTCGCCATGTTCAATCTTGCTTGCAAGGTCGCGGCAAGGGTGAGGGCGTGCGTCTGGGTGTGAAAACTTCCGGCTGCTCGGGTTTGGCTTATGTGCTGGAGTTTGTCGATGAGGCCGATAACAGCGACCAAGTATTCGAATCGCATGGTGTGAAGGTGTACATCGACGCCAAGAGCCTGTCGTTCTTGGATGGCACTCAAATGGATTTTGTCAAAGAAGGTCTAAACGAAGGCTTTAAATTCACCAACCCCAATCAAAAAGGGGAGTGTGGTTGTGGTGAATCGTTTACCGTCTAACGGATAATACGACGGCGGAGCTTTTCGTGGATTTATCGAGTAATTATTTTGAGCTGTTTGGCTTGCCCGTGAGCTACGACGTTGATGTGTCAGCGTTGCAGCCGCAGTGGCGACAGCTACAGCAGCAGTTTCATCCGGATCGTGTCGACAACCAAGATACCAGTGCACAGCGCCAAGCCATGCAAATGTCGGCGCAGATTAATAGCGCCTATCAAACCTTAAAAAGCCCAGTGCTTCGTGCTGCCTACTTGCTGACCTTGGCCAATGAGCCGGTAGACTTAGAGCGCACAACAGTTGCTGACACTGATTTTTTGATGGCGCAAATGGAGCTGCGAGAGCAATTAGAAGACGCAGTGGCCGTTGATGAGGTTGAAGTCATTGCCGATGAAGCCCAAGATTGGTTGATGAACTTACAGCGCGAATTTGCCGGCGACTATAGCCGTCAGGAGTGGCCGGAAGCACGCGAGACTTTGCGTAAAATGCAATTCATGACGCGCTTATTGGAAGAAGTTAACGAGCGTATCGAACAACTCGAAGATGAGGCGGGTTAAGCCATGGCACTGTTGCAAATTGCCGAGCCGGGCCAAGGCCAAGCGCCACATCAACACAAATTGGCGATTGGCATTGATCTAGGCACAACACATTCCTTGGTGGCCAGCATTCAAAGTGGTTTGCCACGGGTAATGGCGGATGAGCAAGGCCGTGTCTTGTTGCCGTCGGTTGTGCATTATGGTGACGATGGTCGTGTCATTGTTGGTGAAGCGGCCAAACAAATGGCCAGCCAAGACCCCTTAAATACCCTAGTGTCTGTAAAGCGATTTATGGGGCGCGGGGCAGAGGCACTGCAGCAACTGGGTGATCAGCTGCCCTATGAGTTAGTGCAACAGGCCAATGGCATCACCAGTTTTCGCACCGCTGCGGGTGACAAAACTCCAGTGGAAGTGTCAGCTGATATTTTGCGGCAGTTGCGCCTGCGCGCTGAAGCCGCTTTAGGTGGTGATATCACCGGTGCAGTCATTACCGTGCCGGCGTATTTTGATGAAGCACAACGGCAAGCCACCAAAGATGCTGCCACCATTGCAGGACTCAACGTCTTACGTTTGCTGAATGAGCCAACAGCGGCAGCTGTGGCCTATGGCCTAGACCAAGCGCATGAAGGTGTGCACGCCATTTATGACTTAGGCGGCGGCACCTTTGATATTTCAATTTTACGTTTGCACCAGGGTGTGTTTGAGGTGTTAGCCACCGGTGGTAATAGCGCGCTGGGTGGTGACGATTTCGATTTGGTATTAGCGCAATGGATTATGGCGCAGGCGGGTATTACCAGCCCCGATGCCGAAGTACAGCGTCGTTTATTGCAAACTGCAAGGCGTGTGAAAGAAGCACTAAGTGAGCGCGAGTCGGTGCAATTGTCGTTGGCGGCTGGTACCGGTGGTGCGCCTGCAGACTGGCAGGCCACACTGACTCGTGAAGTATTCGAGGGCCTAATTTCACCTTTGGTCGACGAAACTTTAAAAGCTTGCCGCCGCGCTCTGCGTGATGCGCGTCTAAAGCCGGAAGACTTAGCCGAGGTGGTGTTAGTTGGTGGCTCGACTCGGGTGCCGTTGGTACGTCAGCGTGTCTCCGAATTTTTTGGTAAACCGGCATTAACGCATCTAGACCCTGATCAGGTGGTGGCGATTGGTGCAGCCGTACAGGCCAATATTTTAGTTGGCAACAAACCCGATAGTGATGTCTTGTTATTAGATGTGATCCCGTTGTCGTTAGGCTTGGAAACCTATGGTGGTTTGGTGGAAAAAATTGTGCCGCGCAACACCACCATTCCGGTCACTCGTGCACAAGAGTTCACCACCTTTAAAGACGGTCAAACCGCCATGAGCCTGCATGTATTGCAAGGCGAGCGTGAGTTAGCCGCTGATTGCCGATCATTAGCGCGTTTTGAGTTGCGTGGCATTCCACCCATGGTGGCAGGTGCTGCGCGCATTAAGGTGTTATTCCAGATTGATGCGGATGGCCTGCTCAGTGTTAGCGCAGAAGAAACCAGCAGTGGTGTGCGTGCCGAAATTGAAGTGAAGCC
>CAYYWS010000032.1:8284-15369 GCA_964473955.1 uncultured Paraperlucidibaca sp.
CGTGTGAATGCCGCCAGTGATGACTTTGCCGCCAAACGCATGGATGCCAGTATCCAAAAAGCCTTTACCGGCAAACATTTAGATCAGTTAGAGGATTAAGCCCTATGCCCAGCATTATTGTGCTGCCGCACCACGAACTCTGCCCAAATGGCACGGTGATCCAAGCTGAGCCGGGCGAAACCATTTGTGATGCCGCTTTGCGTCAGGGTTTGGCCATTGAACATGCCTGCGAAAAATCCTGCTCCTGCACAACCTGCCATGTGGTGGTGCGTGAAGGTTTTGATTCGCTCAATGAATTAGATGAGTTAGAAGAAGATATGCTCGACAAGGCGTGGGGCTTAGAGGCGGATTCGCGCCTGTCTTGCCAGGCAGTTGTGGCTGATGAAGACTTGGTGATTGAAATCCCACGCTACACACTAAATCACGCATCGGAAAAACACTGAGGACACGCATATGCGCTTAACTTGGACTGATTCACTCGAGATTGCCCTAGCGTTGATTGATGCCCACCCGGACGTTGATCCCAAAACGGTTCGTTTTACCGATTTACGCGAGTGGGTTATGGCCTTGCCTGAGTTTGAAGATGACCCAGCGCATTGTGGTGAGCGAGTGTTAGAGGCCATTCAATTGGCATGGATGGAAGAGGTTTAGCCATGTATAATGCGCAACCAATTTCTCCCACCCTGTTATGGAGCTCTCCACATGGCGATCGAACGCACACTGTCCATCATTAAGCCAGACGCTGTTGGCAAAAATGTTATCGGTCAAATCTATGCTCGTTTTGAAAAAGCTGGCCTGAACATCGTTGCTGCCAAAATGAAGCACCTGTCACAAGCAGAAGCCGAAGGCTTTTATGCTGAGCACCGTGAACGTGGTTTCTTCAAAGACTTAGTGTCTTTCATGACATCAGGTCCAGTGGTTGTTAGCGTGCTGGAAGGCGAAAACGCTGTGTTGGCTCACCGTGACATCCTGGGCGCTACTAACCCTAAAGAAGCTGCAGCTGGCACCATCCGTGCTGACTTTGCAGTAAGCATTGATGAAAACGCCGCTCACGGTTCTGACTCAACAACGTCAGCAGCACGTGAAATCGCGTATTTCTTCAGCGCAACTGAAGTGTGCGCACGTACACGCTAAGTTGTTGCTTTGCCGTTAATACGGTAGTGAAACCTGAAGGCCGTGGTACCGCGTACCGCGGCCTTCGTGTATGCTAGCTTTACTTTTTTCCCGACATAACTGGTGTAGCAACCCGTCGAGACCCGCATGACAGACAGTAATACCTCAGCAATACCTTCTGCAGTCCCGCAAAAGACCAATTTATTGGGTTTTAATCGTGCCCAAATGGAAGCTTTTTTTGCCAGTATTGGTGAAAAACCATTCCGTGCTGGTCAAGTGATGAAATGGATACATCAACAAGGTGTTGATGACTTTAATGCCATGACCAACTTGGCTAAATCGCTGCGCGAAAAGCTCTTGGCTGTTGCTGAAGTGCGCGCGCCAGAAGTGACCTACAAGCATTTTTCTGCTGATGGCACCCGTAAGTGGGTCATTAAAGTGGCTGAAAACGCCATGGTGGAAATGGTGTTAATTCCAGATGGTGACCGCAAAACACTCTGTGTTTCATCACAAGTGGGTTGCGCTTTGGATTGCAGTTTTTGCTCCACCGGCAAGCAAGGTTTTATGCGCGACTTAACCGCCGCTGAAATTATTGCTCAGGTGTGGATTGCCAACCGTTCGTATTTGCAAGAAGGTGAATTTAGCGGCCGAAATGCCAGCGGTGAGTTGACCCGCACGCGTGCGCTGACCAATGTGGTGATGATGGGTATGGGCGAACCGCTGCTTAACCTGGATGCCGTTATTCCTGCCATGCAGATTATGCTTGATGACTTTGCTTATGGCCTGTCAAAGCGTCGTGTGACCTTGTCGACATCTGGTGTGGTGCCGATGTTGGATAAGTTAACGCAAACCATGGATGTGTCATTAGCGGTGTCTTTGCATGCACCAAATGATGAGCTGCGTAATGAACTGGTACCTATCAATAAAAAGTACCCGTTAAGTGAGCTAATGGCTGCTTGTCGACGTTGGTTGGTTCATCATCAGGGTAGTGAAGTAGGGCGGCGTAAAGTCACCATGGAATACGTCATGCTGGCTGGCGTTAACGATCAGCCAGAGCATGCGCGTCAGCTTATTCAGCTGTTGAAAGATGTGCCTAGCAAAATCAATCTAATTCCGTTTAACCCGTTCCCGCATGCGCCTTATGCCAGCACGCCGCGGGACAAAGTTGTGCTGTTTCAAAATCAGCTAATTCGTGCTGGTTTTACGTGCACTATTCGCACCACCCGCGGAGATGACATCGACGCTGCTTGTGGCCAACTTGTTGGCAAGGTAAAGGATCGTACACGTCGTGCGGAGCGCTGGCAGGCGAAAACCCTCAACAAAAACGAAATTTATCGAGCCGAAGGCTAAGCCTGGGTTAGGTCAGAATAGAGGATGAGATAGTGGAAACTGAAAACAACGACAGTATTGGTAACAAGCTACGCGAAGCACGTGAGCGTAAGGGCTTAAGTGCTGAAACAGTATCGCGTGAAACCATGCTGACTTTGCGTTATGTACAAGCACTGGAAACGGATGATTTTGATGCGCTGCCGGGTACGGCATTTGTGCGTGGTTATGTCCGTCGTTATGCTGATTTGGTTGGACTGAATGCGGATGAATTGATTGCAGCCTATGATGAAAGTCTGCCAAGCAGTAAGCGCTTAGTTAGTGTGCGGCCTATTGCAGGTATTACGGAAGCAAACGCTATTTCATCGTCAACGGCTAGCAAAATTTCGAATAAATTACCATTGAGCCGATTGCTAGTTGTGGTCGCTGTTATTGCCTTTGTACTTTATGTGTTGGCGGGCCTGTTCTGGCAAAGCGGTACGGATCAAGCTGAACCCAGCGTCGTAGTGCCGACGGATATTGATGAGAACATGAGTGCTGATGTTGTGGTAACTGAGGCTGAGCCATTGCCAGCGCTTGCAACTAATGAGCCTGAAGTTGCTGAAGCAGAACTAGAGACAGCAGCGCCAGTTGTTGAGGCAGAATCGACAACAACACCTATTATTAGCCAAAACGCACCACCAACCATTGAAACCCTAAGCTTTAGCTTTACTGGTGCGTCATGGATTAGTGTGCGCGATGGTACCGGTCAAGAGTTAGTGTATGGCCAAAAAAATGCCGGTCAGTCGGTAACGGTAAGCGGCCGCCCACCGTTTGCAATTAATATCGGTGCAGTGAATTTCACATCGCTTATTTACAATGGCAGCGCGGTGGATTTAAAGCCCTATTCACGCGGCAATATCGCCAGTTTTCGTTTAGGTAGACAGGACTAGTCAGCATGCACCAGTCACCCATTAAGCGTCGGCTCACTCGAAAAATTCGGGTAGGTAATATCTTTGTTGGTGGGGATGCCCCGATCACGGTGCAGACCATGACCAACACCGAGACCTGTGATGTCGACGCCACTGTGGCGCAAATTCGTCGTTGTGTTGATGCCGGCGCAGATATTGTCCGGGTGTCTGTGCCATCGATGGAGGCTGCTGACGCCTTCGGTTTAATACGTCTGCAAGTACCAGAGGTACCTTTGGTGGCGGACATCCACTTTGACCATAAGATTGCCATTGCCGTTGCTGAAAAAGGCGTGGACTGCCTGCGTATTAATCCCGGCAATATTGGTTCAGATGACAAAGTGCGTGAAGTGGTTGCAGCCGCGCGCCATCATGGTATTTCCATGCGTATTGGTGTTAATGCAGGTTCGTTAGAAAAAGATTTACAGAAGAAGTATGGCGAACCGACGGGGCAGGCATTGTTGGAATCAGCAATGCGCCATATCGATATTCTAGATCGCTTAAACTTTCATGAGTTCAAGGTTTCTGTGAAAGCATCCAATGTGTTTTTAACCTTAGATGCTTACCGTTTGTTGTCACAGCAAATCGATAATCCTCTGCACTTAGGCGTGACTGAAGCGGGTGTGTTTCGCTCCGGTACTGTGAAGTCGGCCATTGCCTTAGGTGGCCTGTTGCTTGATGGCATTGGCGACACATTACGGGTGTCGTTGGCAGCAGAGCCTGAAGACGAAGTGCGTATTGGCTTTGATATTTTGAAGTCACTCAATATTCGCTCCAATGGCATTAACTTTATTGCCTGCCCTAGCTGCTCACGGCAAGAATTTGATGTGATTCGTGTCATGAACGCGTTAGAAGCGCGCCTAGAAGATATTCGTACACCGATGGATGTGTCGGTGATTGGTTGCAAAGTGAATGGCCCGGGCGAAGCGAAAGAGGCCGACATCGGTGTGGTGGGTGCATCACCGCGTTCACTGGTGTATCGCAATGGCGAAAAAAGCCACCTGATCGACACTGATAAGTTAGTCGATGAAATTGAAACGATGGTGCGTAGTCGTGTCGCTGAAAAAGAAGCCCAAGACGCTAAATTGATTATAAAAACCGGATCCGATACATGAGTCGTTTGAATGCTATCCGCGGCATGAATGATATTTTGCCGGAAGCAACGCCGCGCTGGCAGCAGCTAGAAAATACCCTGCGTAGTTTGATGCAGCGTTATGGTTATAGTGAAATTCGTCTGCCTGTTGTGGAGCCAACACCGCTGTTTAAGCGCGCGATTGGTGAAGTAACCGATATTGTCGAAAAAGAAATGTATAGCTTTGAAGACCGTAGTGGTGAGTCCATTACCTTGCGTCCAGAAGGCACCGCTGGCTGTGTGCGCGCCTGCTTAGAGCATGGCCTAACGCATAATCAGAGCCCAAAACTCTGGTACACCGGCCCGATGTTTCGTTATGAGCGCCCGCAAAAAGGTCGTTATCGCCAATTCCATCAGTTTGGTGTCGAAACCTTTGGTCAGGCTGGCCCGGATATGGATGCCGAGCTGATTTTGCTGACCGCGCGTTTGTGGCAAGAACTGGGTTTGGCCGAGTCCGTTAGCTTGGAAATTAACAGCCTGGGTGAGCTCGATTCTCGGGCGCAATACCGTAAGGCCTTAGTGACTTATCTTGAGCAATTCAGAACCCAGTTGGATGATGATTCTCAGCGACGTTTAACCACGAATCCATTGCGTATTCTGGATTCGAAAGACCGCGGCACTCAGGATATTTTAAAAGGCGCGCCGGTGTTGTCCGACTTCTTAGATGAAGACTCCAAGCAACACTTTGCTAGCCTGTGTCAGTTACTCGACGCCTGCGGCATTAAATACCGTGTTAATGCCAATTTGGTGCGTGGTTTGGACTACTACAACAAAACCGTTTTTGAGTGGGTCACCACCGACTTAGGGGCACAAGGTACTGTCTGTGCCGGTGGCCGTTATGATGGTTTAGTAGAGCAGTTAGGTGGTCAGGCCACACCGGCGGTTGGTTTTGCCATTGGTTTGGAGCGCTTGGTGCTGTTGTTAGAGGCCTTAAAGCCCGAACCTGCACCGGCATTAGCTGATGTGTTTGTGATGGCAATGTCACCAGCAGCGGTGACGACCGTGATGGCGTTGACGGAAACGTTACGCCAAGCGTTACCTAGCACGCGTATCGTGTATAACTGTGGCGGTGGAAGTTTTAAGTCGCAGTTGCGTAAGGCAGACAAATCAGGTGCTTTACTTGCTTTGCTGATTGGCGACGATGAGTTAGCGCAGCAACAAGTCAGCATTAAATGGCTGCGTGGTCAGCAACAAGAACAACAAAGTGTGGATATGGCGCAAGCCTTAGCTACGCTGCAATCGGCATTTAAAAGAGGGGATGAGCTGTGAGTAATGATGATGAAGTGTTGCTGCAGGTAAAAACATGGTGGCAGCGTTATGGCACCACTATTTTGTTGGCTGTTGCGGTGGGTTTATTTGCTTTTGCCGGCAATCGCTTTTGGCAGAACAGCCAGCTGGAATCAGCGGTAGCTGCTCAAGCCCTGCAAGAGCAATTAACCACGATCAGTCAGCGCTTAATTAGCAATCCTGAAGACAGTGCAGCCAATGGCGACTTGCAGCGTATTGGTCGTCAAATTATGGACGAATACCCACGTACGCCACAGGCTGTTGATGCCGCCTTAATGCTGGCGGCGCGCAGTGTTGATAGCAACGATTTAGCGTCTGCTGAAAAGCATTTGCGTTGGGCGCTGGATCGCAAACCATCGATCGATACCCGTGTGTTAATTGAAGTGCGTCTAGCCCGTGTGTTGGCCGCAGACAATAAAGCCGATGATGCCTTGGCATTACTGGCTGGCATTAAAGAACCAGCACTGACAGCCATGGTAGACGAAATCAAAGGCGACATTTTGCTGCAACAAGGCAAGTTAGATGATGCTGCTAAAGCTTATCAGTCGGCAGATGCTGCCTTGGCCGCAGCCGGCGAAGAACGCCCATTATTGACACTGAAACTGGCCGATGTTGGCCTTGAGCCAGCACCGCGTGAGCAGGAGTCAGTCCAATGAAAAAGGCATGGTTGAGTTTACCGATGGCCGCGTTGTGTTTAACGTTGGCCGCCTGTAGCAGTAAATCTGCAGACTCTGCAGTGGTGTTGCCCACGCTGCAGGAAAATCCGCTGAAAGTCAGTTCACGCTGGTCATCTTCGGTTGGCAAAGGTGCTGGCAAAGAAACTTTATTTTTAGAGCCTGCCATCGAGTCGCCTGCGGTCTATGCGGCCAGCCGTGACGGTGTTGTTAAGTCGATTGGCCGTGCCAGTGGTAAGACTCGCTGGCAGGTCAAGCTCAGCAGTGGCATTACCGGCGGTGTGGCCGTTAAAGATGGCTTGTTAGCGTTAGGCACGGATCAGGCTGATTTGTTGCTGCTAAATGCCACCACCGGTAATCCCATTTGGCGCTCACCGTTAGGTGCTACTTTGTTGGCTGTGCCGCGCATCACCGATAAAGACGTGGTGGTGCAGACTCTAGATGGTCGTATCCAAGTGTTTGAGCGCAGCACCGGTAAGCGTCGTTGGCAGTTTGATACCCCGGTGCCGCCATTGTCTCTGCGTGGTAATGCGGCGCCTGTGGTCAGCGGTGAGTTTGTGTATGCGGTGAGTGGTCAGGGTGATTTGTATCAGCTCGACTTAGCAA
>CAYYWS010000033.1:0-15210 GCA_964473955.1 uncultured Paraperlucidibaca sp.
TCAATTGGTAGAGCACCGGTCTCCAAAACCGGGTGTTGGGGGTTCGAGTCCCTCCTGGCCTGCCATTTTTAAGCGCGGAAACGCGTTTTTGTCGTGTCTGAGAGTCTGATTTATGTCGACATCGGAAGAAACAGTTAGGGATCCAGCAAACATCGCTAAGTGGGTTGTTGCTGTTGTGTTATTGATTGCGGCAACCATGGTTGCGCGCGTATTCCCTGATATGGCAGTGGCATTCCGTGGCTTGATCATGGTTGCCCTTGGTATTATTGCGCTAACGCTGGTTTTGATTACGGCGCAAGGTCGCTCGTTCTTAGATTTGTTTGCTGCTTCGCGTATTGAGTTGCGCAAAGTGGTCTGGCCAACGAAGCCGGAAACTTGGCAAACAACGTTAATCGTTTTAGTGGTTGTGGTAATTACGTCCCTGATTTTATGGGCAATGGATTCGCTGTTTGGCTTTGCCATTTCGGCCGTCATCGGTTAACGGAGGCGATATGAGCAAGCGTTGGTATGTAGTGCACGCCTATTCCGGCTTTGAAAAGCAGGTTATGCGTTCGTTGGTTGAGCGCGTTCGCTTGGCTGGCATGGAAGATTTGTTTGGTGACATTTTGGTGCCGACTGAAGAAGTCGTCGAAATGAAAAACGGTGCCAAGCGTAAAACTGAACGTAAGTTTTTCCCTGGCTATGTGCTTGTGCAAATGGAAATGAATGACGCTAGCTGGCACTTAGTAAAAGAGTGTCCAAAGGTCATGGGTTTCATTGGCGGTAAAGCAGATAAGCCGGCGCCAATTTCCGATCGTGAAGCGGAAATAATCTTAAATCGCGTACGTGCGCCACAAGATGCGCCACGTCCTAAGACGCTGTTTGAGCCGGGTGAAATGGTTCGTGTAAACGATGGCCCATTTGCCGACTTCAATGGCACGGTAGAAGAAGTGAACTACGACAAAAATCGCCTGCGTGTGGCGGTAATGATCTTTGGTCGCTCTACACCGGTTGATCTTGAGTTTGGTCAAGTCGAAAAAGTTTAATTTTAGTTTCGGTGCGTAAGCATCATTTAAACGGGGAGCCGCAAGGCGCTTGTACCCATGGAGTAGAAAATGGCAAAGAAGATTGATGCCTATATCAAGCTGCAGGTTCCTGCAGGCAAGGCAAATCCATCTCCACCTATTGGTCCAGCACTGGGTCAAAAAGGTGTGAACATCATGGAATTCTGTAAAGCATTCAACGCTGCGACACAAAAGATGGAAGTTGGTCAGCCAATTCCTGTTGTGATCACAGTGTACTCAGATCGTTCATTCACTTTTGTGATGAAGACTCCTCCTGCAAGCTATTTGCTGAAAAAGGCAGCTGGCTTGAAGAGTGGTTCGCCACGTCCTAATACACAGAAAGTAGGTAAGGTTACACGTGCTCAGTTGGAAGAAATTGCAACAACTAAGCAGCCTGACCTGACTGCCTCTGATATGGACGCTGCTGTGCGCACCATCGCTGGATCTGCCCGCTCCATGGGCCTCGATGTAGAAGGAGTCTGATCATGGCTAAGTTAAGTAAGCGTCAAGCTGCCATTAAAGCCAAATTGGTACCAGGCAAGCTCTACTCGGTTGAAGAAGCTGTTTCGTTATTGGCTGAATTACCACCAGCAAAGTTCAAAGAGTCTATCGACGTTGCTGTGAATCTGGGTATTGATCCGCGTAAATCCGATCAAGTTGTTCGTGGTGCATCGGTTCTCCCAGCTGGCACAGGTAAGACAGTTCGCGTTGCAGTATTTGCTCAAGGCGCTAATGCTGAAGCAGCAAAAGCAGCTGGTGCTGACGTTGTTGGTTTTGATGATTTGGCCGAATCCATTCAAGGTGGCAACTTAGACTTTGATGTTGTTATTGCCTCGCCAGATGCCATGCGTGTTGTTGGTAAGCTCGGTACAATTTTGGGTCCACGTGGCTTAATGCCTAACCCTAAAGTTGGCACAGTAACGCCAGACGTTGCGACTGCTGTTAAAAACGCAAAAGGCGGTCAAGTACGTTACCGCGTAGACAAAGGTGGCATCATCCACACGCCAGTGGGTCAGATGGGCTTTACTGCTGAAGCAATTCAACAAAACATTGAAGCCTTGGTTGCTGATTTGAAGAAAGCTAAGCCAGCTACAAGCAAGGGTGTGTACTTAAAGAAGGTAACGCTATCGACCACTATGGGTCCTGGCTTAACCATCGATTTGTCGACACTAGCGGTATGATTTTTGCCGGGTAACCGGCAGACAGGACTTTGAAGTCGTCGTAAGACGAGCGTCAAAGACCACAGGCGCCAAACAACATTTGTTGTGCGGCTTAAACCATCAGCCTGGGCAGACGCGGTGTGGTTTCAAGTGTTTAGGCACTGTGACCCCCGCGAGCGGCGAAAGCTGCAAATGGGGTCGGCGTCGTTGACGCCGGTCATTCATAGGTAAGGAGGTTACAGTGACTCTGCGACTCGAAGATAAAAAAGAGATCGTTGGAGCAGTCAATAAGGCTGCTTCAGGTGCTTTCGCAGCAGTTGTTGCCGACTATCGCGGTCTAACAGTGGGTCAGTTAACACAACTGCGCACTAAGGCTCGTGAGCAAGACGTATACCTGCGTGTAGTTCGTAACACGTTGGCTCGTCGTGCATTTGAGGGTACTCAATTTTCAGTACTCAATGATGCATTAGTTGGTCCAACAATCATTGCCTTGTCGTTGTCTGAGAATGATATGGGCGCTGCTGCTCGTATTTTCCAAGACTTCCTCAAAGACAATGCAAAGGCGCCACTTTCGGTTAAGGCACTTTCTATTGACGGCAAACTCTACGGCGCATCGGATATCGATGTGGTGGCGAAGCTGCCAAACCGCGAACAAGCTCTGACCATGTTGGCATCCGTGCTACAGGCTCCGATCTCCAAGTTCGCCCGACTGATGACGTCGGTCAAGGAACAGAAAGAAGCCGCTTAATCGCCGCTTGAAATTAAACACATTGAAACCCATTGGGAGTTTTGAAAATGGCATTGTCCAAAGATGATATTCTGAACGCCGTTGCTGACATGACAGTAATGGAATTGGTTGACCTGATTTCTGCTATCGAAGAGAAGTTTGGTGTTTCTGCTGCTGCTGTTGCTGTTGCTGCTGCTCCTGGCGCAGGCGCTGCTGCTGCTGAAGAACAAACCGAGTTCAACGTTGTTCTGGCCAGCTTTGGCGCGAACAAAGTTGCGGTAATTAAAGCTGTTCGTGAATTGACAGGCCTCGGCTTGAAAGAAGCGAAAGACCTCGTTGAAGCTGCACCTAAAGCTGTTAAAGAAGGCGTAGCTAAAGACGAAGCTGAAACGATGAAGAAGAAGCTGGAAGAAGCTGGCGCAACTGTCGAAGTTAAGTAAGAAATTACTTGACGATGCGGCACTGCATTTAGCCAGTTCGCAGCATGGCTGGAGGCTGAAAAAGCCTCCGGCCTTTTTCCGTTATGACAAACCGACATCGGTTTGGCAGAGCGCCGGCCTCAGGGGGACTGTAATGGCTCCTGAGGCCGTCGCTTTGATTTAGAAGCGGCGCCTTATTAACGAGGCACAAGCATAGTTGAGGACCCAGATGGCATACTCATATACAGAGAAGAAACGCATCCGGAAGAATTTCGGTAAACTCCCGGCACTGATGGATGTTCCTTACCTTCTGGCCATTCAGGTGGACTCGTATCGGAGTTTCCTGCAGGACGGTAAGCTGCCTAAGCAGCGCGAAGATTTAGGTCTACAGGCGGCATTCCGCTCAGTATTCCCCATCGTTAGTTATTCAGGCAATGCGGCGCTAGAGTTTGTTGAATACAACCTCGGCACCCCAATGTTTGATACCCGTGAATGTACTTTACGTGGTGTGACCTACGCGGCGCCATTGCGCGTCAAAATTCGCCTGATCATTTATGATCGTGAATCATCTGTAAAAACCATTAAAGATATCCGTGAGCAAGAAGTCTATATGGGCGAAATGCCTTTAATGACTGAAAACGGTACCTTCATCATTAATGGTACTGAGCGTGTCATCGTTTCTCAGTTACACCGCTCACCTGGTGTGTTCTTTGACCACGATAAGGGTAAAACACACTCTTCAGGCAAGCTGCTTTATAACGCTCGCATTATTCCTTACCGCGGTTCATGGTTGGACTTTGAGTTCGATCCTAAAGACCTCGTGTTTGCTCGTATTGACCGTCGCCGTAAACTGCCGGCGACAATTTTGTTGCGCGCCTTGGGTTATAACGCCGAAGAAATCATCGACATGTTCTACGAGACAACTACTGTCTATGTAGAAAATGACGGCTTTAAGATGGATTTGGTTGCTGAGCGTCTGCGTGGCGAAACTGCTGGCTTCGACATTACGATCAAAAATAAAGTGATCGTTGAAGCGGGCCGTCGTATTACAGCTCGTCATATTCGTGATATCGAAAAAGCTGGCCTGACTCACCTTGATATTCCTGCAGAATATTTGTTCGGCAAAGTGCTTAGCCGTGACATGGTGAATGCAGACACCGGTGAGGTTATTGCTGAGTGCAATAGCATTATCACTGATGATGTAATGAAGAAGATTGTACAGGCCGGCATCAAGTCATTCGCCGTGCTGTACACCAATGACTTGGATCGTGGTCCATTTATTTCTGATACTTTGCGTTCGGACTCCACTCGTTCCGAACTCGAAGCATTGGTTGAAATTTACCGCATGATGCGTCCTGGTGAGCCACCAACTAAAGACGCAGCTGAAAATCTGTTCAAAAACCTATTCTTCTCACCAGAGCGTTATGACTTATCCGGCGTTGGCCGTATGAAGTTTAACCGTCGCTTAGGTCGCGGTGGTGACGAGGGTGCTGGTGTGTTGTCGCGTGAAGATATTGTCGACGTATTAAAAGGTCTGATTAATATCCGTAACGGACAAGGCGAAGTTGACGATATCGACCACCTCGGTAACCGTCGTATTCGCTGTGTCGGTGAAATGACCGAGAACCAATTCCGTGTTGGTTTGGTGCGTGTTGAGCGTGCGGTGAAAGAACGCTTGTCTATGGCTGAATCAGACAACCTGATGCCACAGGACTTAATTAACGCTAAACCTGTGTCTGCAGCCATCAAAGAGTTCTTTGGTTCGTCACAGCTTTCGCAGTTCATGGACCAAAACAACCCGCTTTCTGAGATTACTCACAAGCGCCGTGTTTCTGCTTTAGGCCCAGGTGGTTTAACGCGTGAACGTGCTGGCTTTGAAGTGCGTGACGTTCACCCAACGCATTATGGCCGTGTCTGCCCAATTGAGACGCCAGAAGGTCCAAACATTGGTCTGATTAACTCATTGGCCAGCTTTGCTCGTACTAACCACTATGGTTTCCTAGAATCACCTTACCGTAAGGTGATCGATGGCAAAGTGACCGATGACTATGTTTATTTGTCCGCCATTGAAGAGTCTGAGGAAGTAATTGCGCAGGCTGACTCTGCAGTTGATACCGGTGGTAGCTTGGTTGATGACCTCGTTGCGGTTCGTCACAAGAACGAATTTACCGTCATGGCGCCAGAAAAAGTGACCTATATGGACGTGTCTCCACGTCAGGTGGTTTCGGTTGCTGCGTCGTTGATTCCGTTCCTTGAGCATGATGACGCTAACCGTGCGCTCATGGGCTCGAACATGCAACGTCAAGCTGTGCCAACATTGCGCGCTGATAAGCCTCTGGTCGGTACCGGCATGGAGCGTTATGTAGCACGTGATTCTGGCGTGTGCATCATGGCGAAGCGTGGTGGCGTGGTTGACTATGTCGATGCAAGCCGAATTGTTGTTCGTGTCAGAAATGATGAAGTAGTTATTGGTGAGGCTGGTGCCGACATTTATAACTTGACCAAGTACACCCGTTCTAACCAAAACACCTGCATTAACCAACGTGCGTTGGTGAAAGTGGGCGACGTGATTGAGCGCGGCGATACTCTGGCTGATGGTCCATCAGTTGATTTGGGTGAGTTGGCCTTGGGTCAAAACATGCGCGTGGCATTTATGCCATGGAATGGTTACAACTTCGAAGACTCGATTTTGTTATCAGAGCGTGTAGTCCAAGAAGACCGTTTCACCTCGATTCACATCCAAGAGCTGTCATGTATTGCTCGTGACACCAAGTTGGGTGCTGAAGAAATCACCTCGGATATTCCGAATGTGGGCGAAGCTGCACTGTCTAAGCTAGACGAATCCGGCATTGTTTATATCGGTGCTGAAGTGAATGCTGGTGACATTTTGGTCGGTAAAGTGACACCTAAAGGTGAAACTCAGCTGTCACCAGAAGAAAAGCTGTTGCGTGCTATTTTCGGTGAAAAAGCGTCAGACGTTAAAGACTCTTCGCTACGTGTTCCGTCAGGTACTAAAGGTACCGTTATTGACGTGCAAGTATTTACACGTGATGGCATTGAAAAAGATCCGCGTGCTAAGGCTATTGAGAAGCAACAGCTTGATGCCTACCGCAAAGACTTGAAAGAAGAGCTGCGTATTTTCACTGAAGCAACAACTTCACGTCTGCGTGATGCCTTGTTAGGCCAGAAAGTGAATGGTGGTGCTGGCCTGAAAAAAGGTGCAGAACTAACCGATGCGGTATTGGCCGAGCTGAGCTTAGAGAAGTGGTTTGAACTACGTCCAGCCGATGAAGCAGTTGCTGATCAGCTGGAAAAAGCACAAACCTTCTTGGCTGAGCGTGAAGCTGAAATCGAAGCTAAGTTTGAAGACAAAAAGCGCAAGCTCAGCACTGGTGATGACTTGGCTCATGGCGTGCAAAAAGTCGTTAAGGTCTACTTAGCGGTTAAGCGTCGTATGCAGCCAGGCGATAAGATGGCCGGTCGTCACGGTAACAAAGGTGTTGTTTCTATCATCATGCCAATTGAAGACATGCCGCATGATGAAAATGGTGAACCCGTTGATATCGTATTGAACCCACTGGGTGTTCCTTCACGTATGAACGTTGGTCAGATCCTAGAGACTCACTTGGGCTGGGCAGCTAAAGGCTTGGGCATTCGCATCGGTGAGATGTTGGATGAACAACGCAAAGTGGCTGACCTGCGTAAGTATCTTGATCAGATTTATAACGGTGTCGGTGGTCAGCAAGAAGACTTGTCGTCAATGAGTGATGATGAAGTGCTGGCGATGTCTCGTAACCTTCGTGGTGGTGTTCCAATTGCTACACCGGTTTTTGATGGTGCGCACGAAAATGAAATTAAGGCACTGTTGAAACTGGCTGGACTCAATGAGAACGGTCAGCAGTGGCTGTTTGATGGCCGTACGGGTGAGCGTTTTGATCGTCCTGTCACCGTTGGTTATATGTACATGCTCAAACTCAACCACTTGGTGGATGACAAGATGCACGCACGTTCGACTGGCTCGTACTCCTTGGTTACACAGCAGCCATTGGGCGGTAAAGCTCAGTTTGGTGGTCAGCGTTTCGGTGAAATGGAATGTTGGGCATTGCAGGCTTATGGCGCTGCTTACACCTTGCAGGAAATGCTGACAGTGAAGTCAGACGATGTGAACGGCCGTACCCGTGTCTATAAAAACATTGTCGATGGTGATCATCGTATGGATCCAGGCATGCCGGAGTCTTTCAACGTATTGGTGAAAGAAATCCGCTCGCTCGGTATCAATATGGAATTGGACAACGAATAAGCCTGACATGCGGCGGGATTGGCATAGTGCCTTCCCGCCCCGATTTGTTGCTTTGGGAGAAATGCCTTGAAAGATCTGCTCAGCCAACTGCGCAACCAGGGTCAGGTGGTCGAAGAATTCGATCGCATCCGTATCGGCCTTGCCTCGCCTGACATGATTCGTTCATGGTCTTTTGGTGAAGTTAAAAAACCAGAAACCATTAACTACCGTACCTTCAAGCCTGAGCGTGAAGGTCTGTTCTGTGCCAAAATTTTTGGCCCAATCAAAGACTACGAATGCTTATGCGGTAAATACAAACGCATGAAGTTCCGTGGTGTGATTTGTGAGAAGTGTGGTGTTGAAGTCACCATGGCTAAAGTGCGTCGTGAGCGCATGGGCCACATCGAATTAGCCTCACCAACAGCGCATATTTGGTTCTTGAAATCACTGCCATCGCGTATTGGTTTGCTGCTGGACATGACACTGCGTGACATCGAGCGCGTACTTTATTTCGAAAGCTTCATCGTGATCGATCCAGGCATGACCACGCTGGAAAAAGGTCAACTGCTGAACGACGAAGAGTACTACACCGCACTCGAAGAGTTTGGTGATGAGTTCGACGCTCGCATGGGTGCCGAAGCGGTACAGGCGCTGTTAGCCGATATTGATTTGGCTGCTGAAGTGATTCGTCTGCGTGAAGAGATTCCTGCGACAACATCAGAAACTAAACTGAAGAAGCTGTCTAAGCGTCTGAAGTTGGTTGAGTCATTCCTGCACTCCGGCAACAAGCCAGAGTGGATGGTGCTGACTGTTCTACCTGTGCTACCACCGGATTTGCGTCCATTGGTGCCGCTTGATGGTGGTCGTTTTGCTACTTCAGATTTGAACGATCTGTATCGTCGCGTCATCAATCGTAACAACCGTTTGAAGCGCCTGCTCGATCTCAGCGCACCTGACATCATCGTGCGCAACGAAAAGCGTATGCTGCAAGAAGCGGTTGATGCCTTGCTCGACAACGGTCGTCGCGGTCGTGCAATTACGGGCACTAACAAGCGTCCATTGAAGTCTTTGGCCGACATGATCAAAGGTAAGCAAGGTCGTTTCCGTCAGAACTTGCTCGGTAAGCGTGTTGACTATTCTGGTCGTTCGGTTATTACCGTAGGTCCAACCTTGCGTCTGCATCAGTGTGGTTTGCCTAAGAAAATGGCGCTTGAGTTATTCAAGCCATTTATTTTTGGTAAGTTACAAGCCCAAGGCTTGGCGACCACCATTAAAGCCGCTAAGAAAATGGTAGAGCGTGAAACTTCGGAAGTGTGGGACATCCTCGCTGACGTGATTCGCGAACACCCCGTTATGCTGAACCGCGCGCCTACGCTTCACCGTTTGGGTCTGCAAGCGTTTGAGCCGGTATTGATTGAAGGTAAGGCCATCCAGTTGCACCCGCTCGTATGTACGGCATTTAACGCCGACTTCGACGGTGACCAAATGGCGGTGCACGTACCATTGACGATTGAAGCACAGCTAGAAGCTCGTGCCTTGATGATGTCAACCAACAACATCTTGTCGCCAGCAAACGGTGAGCCAATCATCGTGCCCTCGCAAGACGTTGTTTTGGGTCTGTACTACATCAGCCGCGATCGCATCAATGGCAAAGGCGAAGGCATGCGTTTTGCCGACTTCGAAGAAGTTACCCGTGCTTTAGGTAACAAAGCAGTAGAAGTCCATACCCGTATCCAAGTGCGTATTCGCGAAATCACTATCAATGATGACGGTGAGCGTGTTGAGCGTAAGTTCTTGGCTGACACTACGCCGGGTCGTTGCTTGTTGTGGAATATCGTGCCTGAAGGCTTGCCGTTTGATTTGATCAACCAAGTCATGACGAAGAAAAATATTTCTCGTTTGTTGAACAGCTGCTACCGCATCTTGGGTCTGAAAGACACGGTAATTTTTGCTGACCAATTGATGTACCTGGGTTTTGCGCAAGCAACCTACTCAGGCGTGTCAGTTGGTATGGAAGACATGGTTATTCCTGCCGAGAAGCAAACCATTATTAATAGTGCCGAAGAAGAAGTGCGTGAAATTGAAGCGCAATTCGGCTCTGGTTTGGTTACAAAAGGCGAGCGTTATAACAAGGTTGTTGACATCTGGTCACGCACCAACGAGTTGGTGGCGAAGGCGATGATGGACAACCTGTCGACCGAAAAAGTGACAAACAAACAAGGCGTTGAAGAAAGCCAGAAGTCATTTAACTCGATCTACATCATGGCCGATTCTGGTGCGCGTGGTTCTGCTGCACAGATTCGTCAGCTCGCAGGTATGCGTGGTCTGATGGCTAAGCCAGATGGTTCGATCATCGAGACGCCAATTAAGGCGAACTTCCGTGAAGGTCTAACCGTTCTTCAGTACTTCATCTCTACTCACGGTGCCCGTAAAGGTTTGGCTGATACCGCGTTGAAGACTGCAAACTCCGGTTACCTAACGCGTCGTTTGGTTGATGTGGCACAAGATTTGGTGGTTACTGAAAACGATTGTGGTACTACCAATGGCGTGGTGATGACACCGCTCATTGAGGGTGGCGATATTGTTGAGCCATTGCGCGAGCGTGTATTGGGTCGCGTGTTGTCCTCTGACGTATTCTTACCAGGCACTGAAACACTGTTTGCTGCTGCCGGTACGTTACTTGATGAGAAGTGGGTTGACCGTTTAGAAATGGCCGGCATTGACGAAGTCAGTGTGCGCTCAGTGATTACCTGTGACACCCGTTTTGGCGTGTGCTCTATGTGCTACGGCCGTGATTTGGCTCGTGGTCATCGTGTCAATATTGGTGAAGCAATCGGTGTTATGGCGGCTCAGTCAATTGGTGAGCCAGGCACGCAGTTAACCATGCGTACCTTCCACATCGGTGGTGCTGCTAGCCGTGCTTCTGCTGTCTCTAGCGTTGCTGTCCGCAATGATGGTGTGGTGCGTTTCCACAACATCAAGCTGGTACAACAAGCCGGTGGCAACTTAGTTGCGGTATCGCGTTCTGGTGAAATTGGTATTGCTGATAGCCATGGCCGTGAGCGTGAGCGTTATAAGCTGCCTTACGGTGCAATGATTTCGGTAGCCGACCGCGAAGCAGTGAAGGGCGGTCAGATTGTGGCGACATGGGATCCACACACCCACCCGATCATCACAGAACAAGCAGGTCGCGTGAAGTTTGTTGATATGGAAGACGGCATCACTGTTCGTCACCAAACTGACGAACTCACCGGTCTGACCAATATCGAAGTGCTCGATCCAAAAGATCGCCCAGCGGCCGGTAAGGAATTGCGTCCAGCAATTCGTTTGCTGAACGAGCAGGGTCAGATCATTAATATCGAAGGCACAGACCAACCAGCGCAGTACTTCTTGCCACCAGGCTCGATTACTGCTCTGCAAGATGCCGCTTTGATTGGTGTCGGTGAAGTTATTGGTCGTATTCCACAAGAGTCGTCAAAAACTCGTGACATCACCGGTGGTCTGCCGCGTGTTGCCGACTTGTTTGAAGCGCGTCGTCCAAAAGAGCCAGCTATTTTGGCTGAAGTGTCCGGTATCGTTAGCTTCGGTAAAGAAACTAAAGGTAAGAACCGCTTGATCATTACTCCGGATGACGGCAGTGATGTTTACGAAGAGCTGATTCCTAAGTGGCGTCAGATCAACGTGTTCGAAGGTGAGCGCGTGTCACGTGGTGAAGTCATTTCCGACGGCCCACAAAACCCGCACGACATCTTGCGCTTGAAAGGCGAGACAGCGTTGGCAACGTATATTGTTAACGAAGTGCAGGACGTTTACCGTTTGCAAGGCGTGAAGATCAACGATAAACACATCGAAGTTATTATTCGTCAGATGTTGCGTAAAGTTGAAATTATTGAAGGTGGCGATACAACCTTCATTAAAGGTGAGCTGATTGATTTGTCGCGTGTATTGGATGAAAACGAAGTTGCCAATAAACAAGATAAATTTGCTGCTCGCTTCCAGCGCACATTGATGGGTATTACTAAGGCTTCGTTGTCGACTGAATCGTTTATTTCAGCGGCATCGTTCCAAGAAACAACACGTGTTCTGACCGAAGCAGCTGTTACTGGTAAAGAAGATGATCTGCGCGGTCTGAAAGAAAACGTTGTTGTTGGCCGATTAATTCCAGCAGGTACAGGCTTCGCCTACCATGCCCAGCGTCGTAAAGATCGCTTAGAGGCAGCGGCAGTCGATAAAGGTCCAAGTGCTGCGGATATTGAACAAGCCCTAACGGAAGCATTGAATTCCGAAGGGTAATGACTGTGGGTGATGACGCTTCCTTGACGGGGAGCGTTACTGCTCATAGAATGCGCACCCCGAAAACCGCTTTGTGGTTTTCGGTTGTTTTTTATACGGGAGAGTAGAGCCAACATGGCAACAACTAATCAATTGATCCGCAAGGGTCGTGAATCTTTGGTCGAAAAGTCCAAAGTGCCGGCACTGAAGGCTTGCCCTCAGCGTCGTGGCGTATGTACACGTGTTTACACCACTACACCTAAGAAGCCTAACTCAGCGCTTCGTAAAGTGTGCCGTGTTCGACTGACTTCAGGTTTTGAAGTGAGCTCATACATCGGTGGTGAAGGCCATAACCTGCAAGAGCACAGTGTTGTTCTGATTCGTGGTGGTCGTGTTAAAGATTTGCCAGGTGTGCGTTATCACACCGTCCGTGGTTCGTTAGACTGCGCCGGCGTTAAAGGCCGTGAGCAAGGTCGTTCGAAGTACGGTGCAAAACGTCCTAAGAAGTAAGTTAGGTCGAGTAAGGCTGGGCAAAAGTCCCAGATTTCCCTGAAGTTTAATTAAAGGTTCATAGTGTCATGCCAAGAAGAAGAGTCGTCGCAGCCCGTGAAATTCTCCCGGATCCTAAGTTCGGTAGCCAAACACTGGCCAAGTTCATTAACCAGGTGATGGAATCTGGTAAAAAATCAACCGCTGAGCACATTGTTTATCGTGCGCTTGAGCGTGTGGCCGAAAAAAACAAGGGTGACCCTGTTGAATTTTTCGAAACGACGCTAGACAAGCTTCGCCCAATGGTTGAAGTGAAAGCTCGTCGTGTTGGCGGTGCTACCTATCAGGTTCCTATGGAAGTACGTCCCTCCCGTCGTACAGCCCTAGCGATGCGCTGGTTGGTGGATTGCGCACGTAAGCGTTCAGAAAAAACCATGGCATTACGTTTGGCTGGTGAGTTGCTTGATGCTGCTGAAGGCAAAGGCGCGGCTGTGAAGAAGCGTGAAGACGTGCATCGCATGGCTGAAGCTAACAAAGCATTCGCACATTACCGTTTCTAATCTTGGCCTGAGGACAAATCAGTGGCTAGAGTTACCCCGCTTAACCGATATCGCAATATCGGCATTTCGGCGCATATTGACGCCGGTAAAACAACGACGACTGAGCGTATCCTTTACTACACCGGTGTGAACCACAAAATCGGTGAAGTACATGATGGCGCAGCGACTATGGACTGGATGGAGCAAGAGCAAGAGCGTGGTATTACCATTACTTCTGCTGCTACCACCTGCTTCTGGTCTGGCATGGCGAATCAGTTTGAAAAACACCAGATCAACATTATTGACACCCCCGGCCACGTTGACTTCACCATTGAAGTTGAGCGCTCCATGCGTGTGCTTGATGGTGCTTGCATGGTTTACTGTGCTGTAGGCGGTGTTCAGCCTCAGTCAGAAACTGTATGGCGTCAGGCCAACAAGTACAAAGTGCCTCGTTTGGCATTTGTTAACAAAATGGACCGTACCGGTGCTAACTTTTTCCGCGTAGTTGAGCAGATGAAGATTCGCTTGGGCGGCAATCCAGTGCCTTTGGTTGTTCCAATTGGTGCTGAAGAAAACTTTGAAGGTGTGGTCGATTTGATCACCATGAAGGCCATCTATTGGGATGAAGCCTCTCAAGGTATGAAGTTTGAAGAGCGTGACATTCCTGCTGACCTCGTTGATGTGTGCCAAAAATGGCGCGAAAACATGGTTGAAGCAGCAGCTGAAGCCTCTGAAGAACTGATGAACGAGTACCTGGAAAATGGCGATCTAAGCGAAGACCAAATCCATTCTGCTATTCGTATGCGTACATTGGCTGGTGAAATTCACCCAATGCTCTGCGGTACTGCCTTTAAGAACAAGGGCGTTCAGAAGATGCTGGATGCGGTAATTCGTTACCTGCCAGCGCCTAGCGATGTTGCTGATGTTGAAGGTATTCTAGACGACAAGGCTGAGTCCGTTGGCCATCGTAAGCCTTCAGACGAAGAGGCGTTCTCCGCGCTTGCATTCAAAATTATGAACGACAAGTTCGTCGGTAACTTAACCTTCGTTCGTTGTTACTCGGGTGTGCTGAAGTCTGGTGATGCGGTCTGGAACCCTGTTAAAGGTAAGAAAGAACGTATTGGTCGTATTCTGCAGATGCACGCGAACCAGCGTGAAGAAATCTCAGAAATTCGTGCTGGCGATATTGCTGCTTTGGTAGGTATGAAAGACGTAACCACAGGTGACACACTTTGTGATGAAAACAAAGTGATCACATTGGAGCGTATGGAATTCCCAGAGCCAGTTATTTCTGTTGCTGTAGAGCCAAAAACCAAAGCTGACCAAGAAAAAATGTCGATTGCATTGGGTCGTTTGGCGAAAGAAGATCCTTCTTTCCGCGTGCGTACTGATGAAGAGTCTGGCCAAACCATTATTTCAGGTATGGGCGAGCTTCACTTGGACATTCTGGTTGATCGTATGCGTCGCGAATTCAACGTTGAAGCGAACATCGGTAAGCCACAAGTAGCCTACCGTGAAACGATTCGCAAGGCCGTTGAGTGCGAAGGCAAGTTTGTGCGTCAGTCCGGTGGTCGTGGTCAGTATGGTCACGTATTGCTGCGCTTAGCACCAATTTATGGCTTAGAAGCAGACAAAGACTACGAGTTCGTTGAAGAAGTTGTTGGCGGTACGGTTCCGAAAGAATATTTCGGCGCAGTCGACAAAGGTATTCAAGAGCAAATGGCAAATGGTGTGTTGGCTGGTTACCCAGTTGTTGGCATCAGAGCTACGCTTTATGACGGCTCATACCATGACGTTGACTCTAACGAAATGGCGTTCAAAATCGCTGCTAGCATGGGCTTCAAGAAGGGCTTTAATGCCGCTGACCCAGTTCTGCTTGAGCCGGTCATGAAAGTTGAGGTGGAAACACCTGAAGAATACATGGGCGACATCATGGGTGACTTGAACCGCCGTCGTGGCATGGTACAAGGCATGGATGATTTGCCAGGTGGTGGTAAAGCGATTCGTGCAGAGGTTCCATTAGCAGATATGTTTGGTTACGCCACTGACATGCGTTCTATGTCACAAGGTCGTGCCACATTCTCTATGGAGTTCTCGAAGTATGCCGAGACACCAAAGAATGTTGCTGAAGCGATTATCAGCAAATATGCTGCCAAGCGCGCATCAGGCGAATGATTAGCGGGGCCTTAGGGCCCCAACCAAACTTCTCAAATAGAGGATATTAAAAATGGCAAAGGCAAAGTTTGAACGTAACAAGCCGCACGTGAACGTGGGCACGATTG
>CAYYWS010000034.1:0-15154 GCA_964473955.1 uncultured Paraperlucidibaca sp.
CAAGTTATTGAAAAGTAATACTTAATTTTTATGGCACAAAGCTTGCTTTAAATTAAATGTCAGTCGGCCAATGAGGGCTGCAGACAAACAATTGATTCGAGCAATGGCGCTCACCGCATGGACATTAGTCCATGTTGTGGGCGTTTTTTTTGGCCTTAAAAAAGGTCAGTGAGGTGTCTGTGCTGAGTCTTTTTATGCCCTGGAGCATGCGCTTCCGTAGTCAAAACGCTGTTAATCAGCCGTCAGCAGCGGCAGCAGTTAAGCCGCCAGGTAAAGTTTGGCTAGTGGGCGCAGGCCCCGGCGATCCTGAGCTGATTAGTGTGCGCGCCTTACGATTGTTGCGTAGTGCTGAGGTAGTGGTTCACGACCGGCTAGTGGCGGCTGAGTTATTAGCCGAGTGTGGTCGTGGAGCCAAACTGATTGATGTCGGTAAGCGGCCTGGCCATCACGCCGTCACTCAGGCAGAGATTGAAGCCTTACTGATTAAGCAGGCACAGCTGGGTAAACAAGTGGTGCGCTTAAAAGGTGGCGATCCCTTTATTTTCGGTCGTGGTGGTGAAGAAATGGCGGCATTACACGCTGCTGGTATTCACTGTGATGTCGTGCCGGGTATTACCGCTGCTGCAGGTTGTGCGGCCGCTGCTGGCTTTCCGCTAACACAGCGTCATGTCGCCGATAGTGTGTGTTTAATCACCGCCACTCATGAAAACGACAATGACGAATTGCACTGGTCTTCATTAGCGGCGGACTCTCGCCGAACCTTAGTTTTTTATATGGGGCTGTCACGCCTCCAGCATATTCAACAGCGCTTAACGGCGCACGGTCTGCCGGGATCAACACCGGCAGCACTGATCGAAAATGGCACAACACACTGCCAACGTCGGGTGTTTTGCACACTCGATGACATTAGCGCCGAAGCGCAGCGTCATGGTCTGACTAGCCCGTGTTTATTGGTGGTTGGTCAGGTCGTGGCATTGGCCGCTGAGGCGTCTTCGTTAAGCACCCATAAGCCCTTGAGGACTTTTTCATGAAGCGATTAACACTTGCTGTATTACCGCTGTGTGGCTTGATGTTTCCTACTTCCGCTGTTTATGCCGATGATTTAGCCGCTGCACTTGTTGGTGGCAAAACAACGCTTAATTTACGTGTACGCCATGAGCAGGTAGATGACGATGCGTTGGCAAAAACAGCAGATGCCAGTACCTTACGTGCGCGTTTAAGTTATGCCAGTCAGCAGTGGCGTGGCTTTGAATTGGGCCTAGAAGTGGACCATGTTGCGCATTTATTCAGTGAACGATTTAACGATACTCGTAATGGCAAAACCAACTTCCCAGTAGTGCCAGACCCGGATGGCACTGACTTAAACCAAGCGTTTATCAGCTATAAAGTGGCTAAGTCTGCGCTTACCGCAGGTCGTCAGCGCATCAATATTAATAACCAGCGTTTTGTGGGTGGTGTGGCCTGGCGCCAAAATGAGCAGACTTATGATGCATTGCGCTTTAGCAGCAAAGACTTAGATAAGGTCAGTTTTGACTATATTTATGTAGATAAAACCCATCGTATATTTGGCCCAGAAAAAGGTTTGCCGCTGGAAGACCTGCAGAGTGATCACCATATTGCCGCCGTGAGTTGGCAACCGAGCACTGCTTTAACTTTAGGCGCCTACGCCTATTTACTGGACTTTGATGATGCCGCTGCGTTGTCGTCACGTACACTGGGTGGTTATGCCAGCGGCACATTCCAAATGGTGCCGGTTACGTTGGACTATCGTGTAGAGGCCGCCAGACAAACAGATTATGGCAATAATCCCGCCGATTTTTCGGTTGATTATCACCACCTAGTATTAGGTGCTAGTGCCGCTGGTGTGCGTGTGGCTGTGGCTCAAGAAACTCTAGGTGCAGACCAAGGTGCGGGTGTTGCTATGCAAACCCCATTGGCTACTATGCATGCCTTCCAAGGTTGGGCTGATAAGTTTTTAAATACCCCGGCCAGTGGCGTTCGTGACCAATATGTGTCCGTAAATACCACAGTGAAAGGCACCGCCTTGGCGGCGATATGGCATCAATATGATGCGGATATTGGTTCGGCAAAATTAGGTAGTGAGCTGAACTTACAAGCCAGCCGAAAGTTCATGAAGCGCTATACCTTAACGGCAAAATACGCTAACTATCAGGCCGATACCTTTGCCCGTGATACGCAAAAAATTTGGCTGATGGCGGAGGCCAGTTTTTAAGGAGTTTTGATGAACTTGAAGGCCGTTATGTCTGCGCTGATTTTACTGTGTGTGCCGATGATTGGGCAGGCACAGCAGCTCACCATTGCGGCTGCTTCTAGCCTTAAGTTTGCCTTGGCAGATGTCGTCAGCGCGTTTAAACAGGCCAACCCAAATGCCGACATTACGCTGGTGTTTGGCTCGTCCGGTAAGCTTAATGCACAAGTTCAACAAGGTGCTCCGTTTGATTTGTATTTCTCGGCCGACATTGCCTACCTGCATGCCTTAGCTGAAAAGGGCTATGCCGCCTCCGAGATTATGCCCTATGCACTGGGCCGTATTGTGCTGTGGAGTACGCGTATTGATGTCAGCAAAATGACGCTGGCTGATTTAGCACAGCCCCAGTTTCGTCGAATTGCGATCGCTAATCCTCGGCATGCCCCGTATGGTCAGCGTGCGGTCGAGGCGTTGCAGGCAGCCAGTGTGTGGCCGCAAGTTCAGCCCAAGATGGTTTATGGCGAGAGCATTGCCCATGCCACTCATTTTGTGCAGACCGGTAATGCCCAAGCCGGCATTATTTCCCTGTCTTTAGTGCTAAGCCCCGAGCTGGCCAATCAGGGCAAATATGTCTTGATACCTGAGCATTTGCACGCACCCATTGAGCAAGGTTTTATGATTACCCAACGTGCTGCCAATAATGATTTAGCAAAGCGTTTTGCAGACTATATGAGTCATCCAGAGGCGCGTCGCATCATGACCCAGTATGGTTTTACATTGCCGGCCAAGGCGTTATCAACGGATATGGTGCGTTAATGTTTTTAGATGCCGCAGACCTACAGGCGCTGTTGCTGACCATTCGTTTAGCGCTGGTGGTGACCCTGATTTTATTCATTGTGGGCACACCGATTGCGTGGTGGCTGGCGCGAACCGCTTCACCTTGGAAAGGGCCGGTAGCGGCGGTTGTGGCCATGCCCTTGGTGTTGCCACCGTCGGTCATGGGATTTTACTTATTGCTAGCGATGGGGCCTGATGGACCTGTTGGCCAGCTAACACAATGGTTAGGTGTTGACCCCTTGCCGTTCACCTTTGCCGGTTTGGTGGTGGCATCGGTTTTTTACTCGTTGCCCTTTATGGTGCAGCCAGTGCAAAACGCATTTGAGGCTATTGGCTCACGCCCCTTAGAGGTGGCGGCAACGCTAAGAGCTTCACCGCTAGACCGCTTTTTTACCATTGCTTTGCCATTAGCGCGTCCCGGTTTTTTAACCGCAGGCGTGCTGACTTTTGCCCACACCGTCGGTGAGTTTGGTGTGGTGTTAATGATCGGTGGCAGCCTGCCCGGTGTTACTCGGGTGGCATCAGTGCAAATTTATGATCATGTCGAAGCGCTAGATTACAGCCAAGCCCATCGTTTGGCCGCGGTCATGTTGGTATTTTCGTTTACGGTACTGCTGGCGCTTTATGCTTGGCGCCCGCTGCGTAAAAGGGTTAGCTCATGACGCTGATTCGTGCGCGCTTTCAGAAGGATTGGCCGGGCTTTAGTCTGCGCACCGAGCTTGAGCTGCCAGCACGTGGTGTGACCGCATTATTTGGCCCCTCTGGGTCAGGTAAAACCACGCTGCTGCGTTGTATGGCTGGATTGGAAGTAGACCCCAATGGTTACTTTAGCTTTAACAACGAGGTGTGGCAGGACGGTAAGCAATGGTTGCCAACACATAAACGCGCACTAGGATATGTCTTTCAAGAAGCCAGTTTATTTAGCCATTTAAGCGTGTTGGATAATGTGCGTTATGGCCAGCGCAGAATGTCTGGTGCTGCACAAATTGACCTGCAGCAAGCGATAGATTTATTAGGCATTAAGCCCTTGTTGGCACGTCATACCAGTAGCCTGTCTGGTGGTGAGCGACAGCGCGTAGCGATTGCTCGTGCATTGGCCGTCAGCCCTAAAATTTTGTTAATGGATGAGCCTTTGGCGGCACTGGATTTGGGGCGCAAACAAGAAGTCTTGCCCTATCTGGAGCGACTACACGACGAGCTCGACATTCCCATTATTTATGTCAGTCACTCGGCGGATGAAGTGGCAAGGCTGGCGGATCATTTGGTGGTGATGGAGCAGGGTTCGGTGCTTGCCAGTGGGCCATTACAAGAAACACTGGCGCGGGTTGATTTGCCTATTCGCTTAGGCGAAGACAGGGGCGTGGTGCTACAGACAACCGTGGCTGAGCATGATAAGCCCTGGCATTTGGCACGTTTGGATTTTGCCGGCGGTTATGTCTGGGTGCCAGATTCTGGCGCAGCTATTGGGCAGTCAATGCGGGTGCGGGTGTTAGCGCGCGACATCACGCTAACGACGGGGCTGCCGGAGCAACAAAGTGCCTTAAATAATTTGCAGGGGCGAGTCGATGCACTGATGCCCGATGAGCATCCCGGCTTGTTATTAGTCAGAGTGTTGGTAGGCCCCACCGCGTTTATTGCACGCATTACCAAACGCTCGGCAGCGGCCTTGGGTGTGCAGCCAGAGAGCATGGTGTGGCTGCAAATTAAGTCGGTGGCGTTAGCCAATTAACAGGGCTACTTAAAGACTTAGGGGGCTGCATCCAGCGCCTGAAAGCGAGGCTGGATAACGCCTTGATACTCCACCGCCTCGGTGAACATGGCCAGTGGTCTTAACCACAGGCCATAGTCGCCATAGAGCGCCTGATAAACTACCAATACCTCGCCAGTTTCAGAGTGAGTAGCAGTGCTAAACACCTGATAGAGCGGACCTTTGTAGTGCCGGTAGAGTCCGGGCTTTAGCTGTGACTTCATTAGCGAAATGCCACGCCGTCGAGTGGGCTGGAGGCGCTGGCATAAAGCTTGCGCGGCATGCGTCCGGCTAAGAACGCTTCACGTCCTGCTTCAACTGCTTTTTTCATCGCAGAGGCCATTAATACCGGATTACCGGCAGCGGCAATGGCGGTATTCATCAGCACACCGGCAGCACCTAACTCCATGGCCACAGCGGCGTCACTGGCGGTGCCAACACCGGCATCTACCAATACCGGCACGGTGGATTCTTCTAAAATAATGCGCAGGTTGTAGGGGTTTACAATGCCTAAGCCTGAACCAATCAGCGAGCCCAACGGCATGACGGCAACACAGCCCATTTCACAGAATAAGCGCGCCGCAATGGGGTCGTCATTGCAATAAACCATCACTTCAAAACCTTCGGCGACCAATGTCTCGGCCGCTTTTAGGGTTTCTGGCATATTTGGGTATAGGGTTTTTTGATCGCCCAACACTTCTAATTTAACCAGCTTGTGGTCGTCTAATAATTCACGTGCCAAACGGCAGGTGCGTACCGCTTCTTCAGCGCTATAACAGCCGGCGGTGTTGGGCAAAATGGTGTAGTGATCGGGCGAGATCACATCGAGCAGATTGGGCTCACCGGCATGCTGGCCGATGTTGGTGCGACGCACGGCCACGGTGACAATTTCAGCACCGCTGGCGGCAATGGCATCACGTGTTTCGTTTAGGTCTTTGTACTTGCCGGTGCCCACAAGTAGTCGTGAATTAAATTGACGGCCAGCAAGGGCAAAGGTGTCATGCTGCTGACAAAGATCATGGCTCATGAATCAGGCTCCGGCAAAAAAACAAAGCGTGATTGTAAGCTAAGCCTGCGCCTTCGCGGGGTCTTTGATGCCAAGTAATACTGCATATAACACCGGCACCGCAATCAGCGTAAGCACCGTAGCAAAGGCCAAGCCGCCCATAATGGTAATCGCCATGCTGGCAAAGAAGGCATCCCAAAGCAGCGGCAACATGCCCAAAATGGTCGTTACAGCGGCCAATAACACGGGCCGCAAACGGCTCACGCTGGCATCAACCAAGGCCGTTAACGCTACCTTGCCTTCATTAATTTGAGCATCAATTTCTTCCACCAACACAATGGCGTTTTTCATCAGCATGCCCGACAGGCTTAAGAAACCTAGCAGCGCGGTGAAGGTAAACGGCATATTGGTAAGCAGCAGGCCAATGGTGACGCCACATATCGACATTGGCACAATCAGCCAAATCACCAGTGGTTGGCGCAGCTTGCCAAACAGCAAAATGCTGATGATCAGCATGACGATGAAACTAATCGGTAGCTGCTGGCCCAGTGAAGCTTGTGCTTCACCAGCACTTTGGTATTCACCACCCCATTCCAAGGCATAACCGGCAGGCAGTGGAATGGCTTCAATTTTAGCGCGCACGGCATTGTGGGCTTCAACAGCGGTTAGAGTGCCAGCGGGTTCGGCACGCACAGTCAGTGTGCGTACACGGTCACGACGCTGAATGCCGGTTTCTTCGGTTTCTGTGCGGAAGCCATCAACCACTTGTATCACCGGAACATAGGCTTGTTCATGACCACTCCACACCAGTCGATCTTGTAGACGCGTGACATCCAAGCGCTCATGCGCTGGTGGTCGAATCACAATTGGAATTTGCTCATCACCTTCACGATAAGTGCCTGCACGAATGCCGGTAGTGGCAAAGGCTAGGGCTTGTGCAAGGTCGGAACGACCAACACCGGCCACGCGCGCTCTGGCTTCATTAAACTCAGGCACAATGACTAACTCGCGCTCGCGCCAGTCATGGCGAATATCGGTCAGTTTGGGCTCAGCTAAGAACACCTGCATGGCTTGTTCGGCCAGTTGCCGCAGCACAGCAGCGTCATTGCCGGAAAACCGTGCTTCAATTTTAGCGCCGTCACCCGGGCCAAACATGAGGCGTTGAGTAATGATCTCGGCATTGGCAAAACGGCTTGGCAAGTCCGCGCGCACCTGAGCCATCAGTGGCTCAATGTCACGTTCACTTTGCACGCGTACCACCATCTGCGCATAGGCTGGATTTGGTAACTCCGGCACATAGGTCAGCATAAAACGGCTAGCGCCTTGGCCAATAAAGCTGGCTACCGACACCACTGATTCTTGCTCACGCAAATAGCTGTCAATCAAGCTGGCATCACGTGATGTAGCACGGATATCACTACCTTGCGGCAGGGTGTAGTTAATGTAGAACAGCGGTGTGTTCGAGGCAGGGAAAAATGCTTGTTTGACGAAGGCAAAGCCGGCTACACAGACCAATGTTAGTGTCACTAGGCCGATCAATGTGCCACGTCTATAGCTCAGCGCACGCTCTAATAATCCGCGATAACGAGTGTAATAGGCGCCGGCATAGGGGTCGTTGTCGCTGCTGTTTTCAGCAACCTTAAAGCAATAAAAGCCTAGCAGCGGGGTGGCGGTAATCGCCAATAACCAGCTCAACATCAGCGAAATGGCAATCACCGCAAACAGTGAGAATAAGAACTCGCCGGTAATGTCGGGTGAAAGGCCAATACCGGCAAAGGCCATGATGCCGATGACGGTGGCGCCTAGTAACGGAATTTGTGTGCGTTTGGCGGCATCACTGGCAGCAGCACGTGCATTCATGCCGCGCTGCATATTAATCAACATGCCTTCGGCCACCACAATGGCGTTATCCACCAGCATGCCCATAGCAATAATTAGGGCACCTAGCGAAATGCGCTCCATTTCAATGTGCAGCAAGCGCATAAAAAACACGGTGCCAAGTACGGTGAGCAGCAAGGTAAGGCCAACCACCACACCCACGCGCCAGCCCATGGTTAAGCACAGCACCGCAATCACAATAGCAACGGATAACATCAGGCTGATGATGAAGCTATTAATAGCCTCATCAACCACCACATGCTGCTCATAAATAGGGTGTAGGGTAACGCCCAATGGCAGGCGTGGTGCGAGTTCGGCTAGGTGTGCATCGACGGCACGACCAACCTCCACAATATTGGTATCGGCCAGGCCAGCCACTGCTAGGGTGATGGCTTTGTCGCCATTAAATAAAATCTCGTGGCCAGGCACTTCGGTGCTGCTACGCGTTATATCTGCAATATCAATCAGGCTGATTTGTTCGGTGGTGCCGGGACGGCCAATACGTAAGGCCTCAATGGTGGCCACGCTATCAAAGCCGGGCTGATTGCTGAGTCGAACCTGTTGGTCGCCTAAGCGAATGGCACCTGCGCCGGTCACCGTGTTTTCATTTTGGATGGTGCCCAGAATCTGCTCAACCGGCAGCCCCAGTGAAGCCAGTCTGTCATTGGCAACATCAACATAAATGGTTTCTGTTGGCTCGCCAGCAGTAGCGACTTTTGCGACTCCTTTAACGGTCAGTAATTCACGGCGTAAAAACTTGGCCAGATCACGAAATTCTTTATCACTAAAGCCGGGTGCAGTAATGGCATAAAACATGCCAAACACGTCGCCGAAATCATCATTCACGATGGAGGGAAATGCACCGGGCGGCAGGTCTTGTTGGGCATCATTAATTTTGCGGCGCAGCTCATCCCACACCTGTGGCATTTGTTTGCCATCATAGGTGTCTTGCACCTGCACCATAATCTCGGACATGCCCGGCTTAGACTTAGAGGTGACACGCTTAAGTTGTTTGAGCTGTTGTAGCGCCGACTCTAGCGGCTCAGTCACTTCTAATTCCACTTCCTCGGCGGTGGCGCCGGGGTAGGGTGTAAAGATAATGGCCTGCTTCAGTGTGAAGGCTGGGTCTTCTAAGCGGCCAATGGTGTTCATGGCCCAAAATCCGCCCAGCAAAAATATGCTGATCAGCAGCCAAGTTAAAATGGGGCGGTCAATTGATGCGCGTGCAATATCCATAACCGTGCCTTATTAAAGTGATGTGAACGGTTTTACACGCATGCCATCGTGCAGGAAGTTAACCCCGGCACTGACCACTTGCTCGCCACCTGTTAGGCCATCAAGTACTTGTACTCGGTCACCACTAAATGGCCCTAAGCGAACTTTCTGAGCTGTTACTTGCTGAGTTTTTTCGTCATAAATCCAGACCACAGTTTGATCAGCTTGTCGGCTATCAATCGCGCTGATGGGTAGCTCAAAGCTGGTAGTTGCGGTCGGTAAGTCGGCCAGTGCGAGTTCTACCGTCAAACTCATGCCGGGTAAAATGGCTTTATTGTTTAAGCGTGGCAGGGTAAAGCTGACTTGATAGGTTTGTGCCACCGGGTCGGGCTGAGTTTGATGTTCAATATAAGTCAGCGTCATGGGCTGATCGGGTAGCTGGCTAAACAACGCGATCGCTTTCAACTCTGCCTTTTGATTTAAATATTGAATCAGGTGCTCTGGCACATTGATATGTACCCGCAGATCGGTGACATCTTGTACGCGAACCACCACCATATTGGGCGCAACATTGGTAAATGGGTCAATCAGGCGCCGTGTTACCAACGCATTAAACGGTGCGTGAATCTGGGTGTAGGCCAGATTTTGGCGAGCGTTGTCACGACCGACGTTAGCGAGATCGAATTGAGTTTGCAGCTGCTCAACATCCACTTGGCTAATCACGCCTTGGTCAAACAATTCACGTCCGCGCTTTAGGTTGCGCTGAGCCTGACTAAACTGAGTTTGCGCTTCTCGTAATGCCAAGTTGTAGTCACGCGGGTCTAGTGCAGCCATCAGTTGGCCCTTGGGCACAATGCTGCCTTCATTAACGGATAGTTGCGTTACTTTGCCCGGCACTTGGAAGGACAGATCGACAGTGCTAAGCGCATCCACGCGCCCCACAAAGCGACGACTATTAAGACCGTTTTCTTCACCCACCACAGTGATTTTGACCGGGCGTAACACTTCCGCAGTGTTATCGGCACCATTAGAGCAAGCGGTTAAAAACAGGGTGCAGGCCAGTACGCCACTGAACATTAAACGCATCATGATAAAAGCTCCTCGGCCAAACTCAGCAGGCGTTGATTAAGGCGGGTACGTTGTGACTTTTCTAACGGGGAAATATCGAGCATGTCTTGAAATAACAAACCATCCGCTGCAGCCCAAAGCAGTAGTTTTAGATCAGTGTCACCACCTTCGGCCTGAACGCGTTGAAATAACTCAGCCATATAGTCACGTAGCGGCGTTAATAACTCTGGCTTCTCTGCACTTGCCGTCAGTACCGCTAAGGCCACCTCGGTTGGCAGGTCTTTGCAAAATGTGAGCTGTGTTCGCATTAATGCACGCGTGGTGTGGTGCGGTTGCATCTCAAGCTCGGCTTCATGCACTGCTTGTACAGCGCGATTCTGTTGGATCAAGCGCTGCAACATGCTATTGATAAGGCTATCTTTATTTGGAAAGTGATAAAGCACACCACCTTTGCTTAAGCCGCTCTCTTTGGCGACAGCATCTAAGGTGACGTGACCCGCTCCCTTGTTGGCGGCGATTTGCTGAGCGGCATCAAGAATCGTGTCACGAGTGCTAGGTGGCGTTAACATGGCTTTACCGTCTGGTTGGTACAGTAAACCTATTCTGGCGAGTTTTACGCCTTTTCGCAACTTTGGTGTTTTATGAGCGTAGATCAGATCGCGATTTTGTTGGTGTTGGTAGGTGTCATGGGGCTTTTCCTATGGGGGCGCTTACGCCATGACATTGTCGCCATGCTGGCGTTAATGGCCTGTGTGCTGCTTGGGTTGGTGCCAACAGAAACAGCCTTTAGTGGTTTTGGCCATCCAGCGGTCATTACCGTGGCCTGTGTATTAATTCTGGGTTATGGCCTGCAGCACAGCGGGGCGGTGGATGTTCTGGCTGATAGAGTGCTACCAAATAGTGCAGGTCCCATACTCTCCACCTTGGCGATTATGACGTTAGCGGCGATCTTGTCTGGCTTTATGAACAATGTCGGCGCGCTGGCGCTGCTGATGCCGGTGTCACTGCAGATTGCTACACGCTTACATATTCCGCCTGGCCGCATTCTCATGCCCTTAGCATTTGGTTCTATCTTGGGTGGTATGACCACTTTGATTGGTACACCACCTAACTTGATCGTGTCTGGCTTTCGCGAAAGTGCCGGTCTTGGCGGTTTTAGTATTTTTGATTTTAGCCAGGTCGGTGTGGCCATTGCAGTGACTGGGGTGGCCTTTATTGGTCTGATCGGCTGGCGTTTAGTGCCTAGTCGTGCCACTGAATCAGTGCAGAGCTTTGAATCTGGTGCGTATCGCAGTGAGGTGCGTGTTTTGCCTGAAAGCCCTGCCGTCGGTGAGCCGTTATATAAAGTCGAGCGCTTACTAGAAGAGATTGATGCGCAAGTGGTTGGCATGGTGCGCGGTGAGTTCCGAGTGATGGTGCCCAACCCGCGCAGAGTGCTAAGAGCTGGCGATATTTTGTTATTAGAAGTGGACCCAAAGCTGCTAACAAAGGTGCTTAAAAACACCGGCTTGGTTTTAGAGGAAGCAGTTAGCCTGACTGAAGAAGAGACGGATGAAGCGGAAGTAGAGAGTGAAGCAGAGGTCGTAAACGATCCGGTTAAGCACGATGATGAGGTGGTGTTAAAAGAGTTAGTGGTGATGCCCAATTCGCCCTTACTGCACCGCACCGCCAGTGATATTGAGCTACGCACTCGTTATGGCATTAACCTATTGGCTATTTCACAGCGTGGCCGACAAAGCATTAAGCGGCTGCGCACCACGCCAATCTTTGCCGGTGATGTGTTGTTGATGCAGGGCTTGCCCGAGGCGATTGCAGGTTTTGCTGCAGACACAGAGTGTTTGCCGTTGGCAACGCGCGATTTGAAACTGCCCAATCAAACCCGAATGTGGCAATCAGTGGCTATTATGGCGTTTGCCGTTGCCGTCGCTGCAAGTGGTTTTGTGCCAGCCTCATTGGCTTTTGCGGGCGGTGTTTTGCTGATGTTGATTGTCGGTGTGGTGCCCTTACGCTCTGCATATTCAGCCATTGATTGGCCAGTAATTGTATTGCTGGCGGCCATGCTGCCGGTGGCTGATGCCATGGCAAGTACCGGTGCCGCACAAACTGTGGCGAGCTTTTTGATTGATACCGTTGCCCAAGGTAATGCCGTGGCCGGGTTGGTGGTGATCTTGGTCATCACCATGTTGTTATCAGATGTAATGAATAATGCGGCTACAGCGGCAGTCATGTGCCCGATTGCGATGAGTGTGGCGAATTATTTGGGTGTAAATGTAGATACCTATTTGATGGCGGTAGCCATTGGTGCTTCATGCGCTTTTCTGACCCCCATTGGTCATCAAAACAACACATTAATTTTAGGTCCGGGTGGGTTCCGCTTTGGGGATTACTGGCGCTTAGGGCTGGCGATTGAAGCCATTGTTTTACTGGTGGGTGTGCCGATGCTGTTATGGGTCTGGCCACTGTAGGCCAGACCCATCAAGGGCTTAATCCAATACGGTAAAGCTTAGGTCTGCGTGTTGCTGTAGGCGAGTTAGCAGCGCGTCGCCTAATAACGAGGCGGGTGTCCAAAAACCACCAGGTGTTTGCGCTGGAATATCTAGCGCTAAACACGCAGCGGCTTGGCCCAACATTTTGGCGGTTGAGCCATAACCTGGGTCGCCTTTGCCCGTTACCTTAACGGTAAGCTTTTCATCATTGGCGGTGCGGCCAATAAAACGAATATCGTAATAACCGTTTTGCTGATCTTCAGGGCTTGGGCCTTCACCGGGCTTGGGCACTACAAACTTCTCCAACACATAACGTGTGGGTGCCAGTGCAACACCCGCTAGGAATGCGCCAATACCAATCGCCATGCCACTGGCTGTCATGCGTCCACGCAAGCCTTTGCCGGTCAACATGGCCTCGTCATAACGGAAGTCTGAACCGTAGGCGTTGCCCTGCAATGCATTACTACGATGCACCACACGGGTGTTAATGCCCGCCATGATAAAAGGCGCTGCCCAAGCACCAAAGTCAGCGTCAAATTCTGCAAAGGTGACATTGGCTTGGCGCGCTTTAAAACCATGATCTGTAGGGCAGAGTGCATACGGGTCGGCTAGCTGGCGGCGCAATGCTGGGTCAGCCACCGCTTCACGCGTGACATTAATCATACTGGCCACGGTGCCACCAGAAAGGCCACCCTTAGCCGCTTTAACGCGCATTTTTACGGTGTTGCACGGGGCATTAAAACGCTCTTTGGCTTGTTGCTGTAGGAAGTAAACACCTAGGTCGGACGGAATCGAGTCAAAACCACAGCAATGTACAATGCGTGCGCCTGATGCTTTTGCTGCCAACTCATAACGGTTAATCATCTGTGGAATCCACTGCACCTCACCGGTCAAGTCGCAGTAATGTGTGCCGGATTCGGCGCAAGCTTTGACCAATGGCTCGCCATAAAGCGCATAAGGACCAACGGTAGACACAATCGTGTTGGTTTGTGCGCACAGTGCCGATAGACTGTTTTCGTCGGCTGCGTCAGCAATTAATAAATCTAGGTCAGCGGCAACATCGCCTAAGGCGTTACGCACATGCTCTAATTTAGATTGTGATCGCCCCGCTGCAGCCCAGCGCAGATCACCGTCTGTACCAAAGGTGTCGAGCAGGTAGCGACATAAGATTTGGCCAACAAAACTGGTGGCACCGAATACAACGAGATCATATTGAGTTGTGCTCATGATGACTCCAAGGTCGTGACGTAAAGTCATCTGATGCTACGGCATTTTTCAGGAAAGGAAAAAATTATGTGGACTAAATCATCTTGGCGCTCATTAAGCGCCGCGCTATTTTCAGTGTTTATGTTGTCAGCTTGCGCTTCGACAGCAGCAACTTCAGTGGCTTCGACCCCGGTTGTGCCCTCAAAGAAAGCACAGGGCAACGAGCCATTTTGGCAGGTAAAGCTTTTTCCTACACTATGTAGAGACAATATGAGCGGTATGGTCTACCCAGAAACAGCTACCTTAACCTTTAATGGCGAAGCGTATCCTGGCTGCGCCGGTGAGCCACTAACCGTGTTGGCGGACACCGAATGGCAAGTGAAAACGATTAAGGGCCAAGCGCTAGCGGACAGCATAAAAGTCACCATCAGCTTAGATGGCGAACGTGTATTTGGTAGCTCTGGCTGTAATCGTTACTTTGGCTCGTATCAATTAACAGGCGAAGGGCTACGTTTTGGTGCGATTGCTGGTACACGCATGGCCTGCCTAAGTGGTGATGTTTCTCAAGTCGAACAGACGTTTTTAAGCGCCTTAGATGACGTACGTCGGTTTGATATTGGTAAGCAGGGTGAATTGATGCTGTTCGACGAAAATGGTGTCATCATCACAGCGACTAAGCCTTAAGGAGTTTGTTATGTCACTGCTTTATTTTATCGTCATTGGTTTGATTGCTGGTTGGTTGGCGGCAAAGCTGATCCGTGGCGGTGGCTTTGGTCTGCTTGGCAATATGGTTGTCGGCATGATTGGTGCGGTCATCGGCGGCTCGTTGATGAGCATGGCGGGTGTCAGTGCAGGCTCTGGGCTTTTTGCCAGTATTGGTGTGGCCACTATTGGTGCAATCGTGTTGCTGTTTTTGGTGAGCTTGTTTAGGCGCTAATGTCAGTCATAAAAAAAGCCGGCTAATGCCGGCTTTTTTTATAAGCAATAACTTAATGCAATTTGCGCTTTCTGGCCTTTGGTTTTGGCTTTTCCAGCTGCTCAGTCAATAAGCCGTTCGCACCAAATAAGGTTTCACGCCATTGTTCCAGCAAGGCATCGGTATCGTGCTGGTTAGGGTGGAAGTCACGACGGAAGAAGTCTAAGTACTGTGGCAACAGACGCGAGAACACACCTTTACGGCCATTCCATAAGTATTTGATGGCCGGTAGGTTTTGACGGAAGTTAAAGAGCTGGCCGTCATGGCGCAACAAACGCGCATGGTTGGTAAATACCACAGCAAAGAAAATGGCAGTGACCGGCACCATGGTGCCCACACGCAGTGCATAGGAGCCTACGGTTTTTTCGTAGACGTCATAAGCTACAACCTTATGCTCATTTTCTTCTAGTGCATGCCATGCCCAAAGCTTAAACATTTCAGGCGAAAAACGGCGCTGTACATCTTCATCGCGCAGCAACATTTCGGCGATGATGGCGGTGTAGTGTTCAAGCGCAACGGTAATGGC
>CAYYWS010000035.1:0-6953 GCA_964473955.1 uncultured Paraperlucidibaca sp.
GCTGTGCCGGCTCTTGGTTGTGTGGTACGCAGACAGCAATCATGGGCTTGCTCATAGAGGGCCCAATCAATGCCAGTCGACCAATGTCTAGCAAAATGCGTGCTTTAAAGTCGCTCAACAAGTCCTGATAAAAGGCTTTGGCTTTTTCGATGTCATTGGTGCCAATAGTAACGTAACCGATCATGGTGAAGTCCTTACATTGAGTGTTGTGGTGGAAGAAATAATACGCTGAACAGCATCTAAAACCAGTGCTCGTGGTGCCGCGATGTTTAGCCGCAAAAAGCCGTGGCCGGTTTCGCCAAACCAACTGCCGGCGCTTAAGCCCACCTGCGCGTCATCAATTAGCCGTTGCATGATGTCGGCTTCTGGCAGGCCAAAGGCGCGGAAGTCTAACCACAGCAAATAGGTGGCCTGCAGTGGTGACGCCCGAATGGCAGTGGGTGCCAGTAAGGCCAAAACCTCATCGCGGGTTTGCGCCAGATAGGCCATTAATTGCGATAGCCATGGCTCACCGTGGGCGTAAGCTGCTTCAGTGGCAACTAAGCTTAAAGGGTTACTCATACTGACATGCAGTTTGGCAAACGCGGCTTTCACGGCTTCACGTTGTGCTGCACTGGGCAGTGCTAACCACGACAAGCCAAGGCCGGGAATGTTGAAGGTTTTGCTGGGTGCCATGGCGGTGATTACGCGGTGACCAGCATGGGGTAATGATGCCAATACCGTGTGTTGATGTGGCGCAAATACCAAGTCGGCATGAATTTCATCACTGATGATGGTTAAGTCGTGGCGTTCAGCAATCGCCAGCAGTCGCTCTAATTCATCAACACGCCATACTCGCCCCACCGGATTATGCGGAGAGCAAAACAGTAGCAGTTTGGCCTGTGGCGCTAGCTGCTCCAGTCCATCCCAGTCAATGTGATATTCACCATTGTGCTCAAGCAATGGATTGATCAGTAGTTTGCGGTCGTTGGTGGTGGCTGCGCTGAAAAGATAGGGATACACCGGCGACTGTACAATGACTCCGTCACCGGGCTGGCTGAAGGCTTGTACGCAGGCATAAAGCGCTGGCACCACACCGGGGCAAATCAATAAGTGCTGATTGCTCAAAGACCAGTTGTGACGTTGCTGACACCATTGCCCAATGTGTTCAAACACGGTGTTTGATGCTTGGCTATAACCCAACACACCATGGTGTAGGCGTTGCTGCAACGCATCCAATACCGGTGGTGGTGCAGCAAAGTCCATGTCTGCAACCCATAACGGCGTCACATCGGGATTGCCAAATAAACGCTCGCGACCGTCGTATTTCTCGCAGTCGGTATTACGACGATCGATCACCTGATCAAAGTCGAACACGAGGCTCATGCGATGCGTTCCCACAACGTAGCTTCAGCTAAGGAGTGCTGATATTTACGGCGAGTTTCGCGAATCACAAAGGGAATATCCGTTGGCTCTTCCATTAAGCGGAAATGTGGTGCCAGATGCGCTTTTAATGCGTCTAATGTGGTCCAGCTTTCGCCATCTTTTTTGAAGCCGCCCAACCACGCTGGGCGCGGTGTGTGATCTTCTAACCAGGTATAGGGTGAGGTCAGCATCAACACCCCGCCTGGCACTAAACGCTGATGAATCTGTGCTAAAAACAGGGCAGGGTCGTATAGGCGGTCAATTAAATTGGCGGCCAAAATAAAGTCGTAATCAGTAAATTGCGGTTTTAGGTTACAGGCATCACCTTGGAAAAATTCGACGCGTTTAGCGGCATCGGTCAATCCCAGTTCGCTTAAATCGCGGGTTTTATAACTGACCAGCTCACCCTCATCAACCAAGGTGTAACGACACTGACCAGTGTCGGCTAGTTGCACCGCCAAGTTGATAAAACGTGCTGAAAAATCAATGCCGGTGACATGCTGAAATTGTTTGGCTAACTCAAAGCTGGCGCGGCCGGTGGCACAGCCTAAGTCTAGTGCGCGCCGTTGTGGTTTATTGGCACAAGCTTGTAAGCCGTGCTCGGCCAAGGCTTTAGGAAAGTTCGGCACATCAAAATAGTTATCGCCAAAATGGAATTCGGCATATTCCGAGAGCTGGCGATCGGTTTCGTAATAGGTGTTGGTCACAGTGGGCTCCGGATGGCGGCTACTAACATAACGGAATCCCGCATGTTGAAAAAAGTGTCGGCGAAAAGCATAACGCGCACTACGTTGTGATTCATTGCCAGTTGAAATCCACGAGCCACCTTTAATCAGATTATGTTTTTCATCAAAGGTGGGGGTAGTGAAGTCATCATAAATTGGGTGTACATCAAAACCATCAAAAGGATAGATGGGGGTATTAGTCCATTGCCAGACATTGCCGGTCACGTCATAAAAGTCGCCTTGCTTAAAGCTGGTGACAGGGCAGGACGAGGCGTAATGGTCTAGGTGGATGTTGGCCTTCAGCTCTGCTCCAGCATGGGCTACGTCATACAAGCGATACCACTCGTCTTCAGTGGGCAGGCGAATGGGTTGGCCGCGTTGTGCCGATAACCATTTGCAAAAGGCGCGGGCCTCTAAACAATTCACTTCCACCGGCCAATCCCATGGCATATTCACTTCTTCGGTCATCAAGCGCAGGCGATAACCACCGCTTTCTGTGCGTCGCCAAAAAGTCGGCATGGTGGCTTGGCTATATTGCTGCCAAGCCAGTCCTTCCTCATCCCACCATTGTGGCTGCTGATAGGCACCGGCTTTTACAAAGGCCAAAAACTCTTGGTTGCTCACCAAAAATTCACTGGCAGCAAACTCGGCGACATCCACTATGCGTTGACCGTACTCATTGTCCCAGCCATATACATTGTGCTGTCGTGATTTGCCTAACGTGGTGCTGCCGGAAACGACGGTGATTAGTCGATTTTCCGGTGCAACCCCGTGTTGGCGGCAAGGTGCCCAAGCAGGGTGTGAATGCACCATGCTTAATTCGTGCTGGCGGATTAATACCGATGAGGTCTCGAGATGAATACGCTCATGCTCAATGCCCATGATGATGGCCCACCACGGATGCTCCCAAGTGATGGGGCCGTCTAGCGGGCTGTTATCAATAATGTCTAACACGGCATGCCGTACCTGCTGACGATACAAAGCAACCTCGGCCACCGTCGGCCAGTCATAATGCTGGTCATTAAGATCATCCCAGCTCATCTCGTCGACACCAACCGCAAATAGCGACTCAAAGCGTGGGTTAATGCGCTGACTAATCAAACGTGTCAGTAGTAGCTTGTTAATAAAAAATGTGGCGGTGTGTCCGAAATAAAAGATCAGGGGATGACGCAGGGCTATTGGCTTTTTGTAATAAGCCTCATCACAGCTTAAAACTTCGAATAGACGTTCATAGCCACTAAAGGTATCAATAAAATATTGGCGTAGCTCTACACGCAACGCATGGGTATTGGGATTATCTAAAGCCGGTGTCCTCGGCTGTCGGTGAGAGGATATCGTCGCGCTCATTTGTGCTTCCTAAGTCGTATTAACGCGCGCTTTGCAGCACACTCTGTGGCGATACATTCACCGTGCTGCGCAGGCTAAACCAGCCTAGAACAGCAACTAATACAGCGCCACCGCCGCAGCCATAAATCCATAACCAAGGGTTTAAGGCATAAGGCAGTGAAAAAACCTGCTGCGCAATTAAGCTACCGATGAAGTGCGCGGCAACTGCAGCCACCGCGCCTGCTAGTGCACCCAGTATCGCCAATTCCGTCAATAAGGCACGTCTTATACGCTGACGAGTGGCGCCTAAGGCACGCAGTAACGCGATTTCACGGCGACGCTCATCACGACTGGCTTCCATGGCGGCTAACATGACAGTAAGTCCTGCCGCTAGCGTAAACAAAAAGACAAACTCCATGGCCTGTACAATACGGTCAATAATTTCGCGTACTTGTGCCATTAACGCGGTTAAGTCCATTGCGGTCACATTGGGGAACTCGCGATTGAGTTCACGCAAGGCGGTGCGTTGTGATTCGGGCAAATAAAAGCTGGTTAGCCAAGTGGTGGGGGTGTCGGGCAGGGCACCTGGCGTGGTCAGCAAAAAGAAATTGGGCTGAAACGAAGACCAATCAATTTCACGAAAATTAGCCACGGTGAGGGTGGTTTCCGCACCAGCAAAACTTAAGGTCAGGGTGTCACCAAGCTTTAAGTTCAGGCGCTCTTTGGCATAACTGTCAGCAGACAGCAGTGGCTGGCCAACACCGGCTTCACCCCACCAATCGCCCTCGGTTAGCGTATTGTCTGCACTGAGCTCAGTCGTCCACGACATATTAAAGTCACGATTAATCCAACGCTGTGTTTCCACATCATCAAAACTATCTGCGGTGACTTCAACACCATTTAGGGCGGTTAAACGCCCACGTGCCATCGGCCATAAACGCGCATTACTTAACTCACGCTCAGACAAAAACACTCGTAGCTCATCAACCTGATGCGGTTGAATGTCGATTAAAAACTGATTAGGAGTATCGAGTGGTAACCGATCTTGCCAGCTAGACAGCAAGTCTTGGCGCACTACTGATAACAGCAAAAGCGCTAATAAACCAAGGCCAAAAGCGACGATTTGCGCCACCGTGGTGCTGCGTCGGCGCGCTAAATTGGCCAGTGCCAACCTGAGCCCAGACTGACTGCGTTGGCGTAACGGTTGTAGCAGTTGCAGCAGCACAAACCCCAATACTGCTAATACAGCAGCGGTGGCCAGTGTGCCCAAGAGGGTTAAAAGGGCAAGGCGTAACTGACCGGTTTGCACCACAAAGGCAGCGCTCAGGCTGGTAAGGCCTAATGCCACTAATACCCAAGTACGGTGCTGCAGTGTGGTTTGTTGTTGCAACACCCGCACCGGTGGCGTGGCACTGGCCTGCCACAGCGCTGGCAGCACAAAACCGGCTACTAACAACAGTGCCAGCACCATCGTTTTAAGGGCTGGCCACAAGCTGGCGGCTGGCAGTGTTTGTTGCAGCAAGCCGCTGCTCATTTCAGCCAAGATAGCTTGGGCGGCATAACCTATGGCGATGCCAATCACCCCGGCAAATAACGTGATAATAAAAACGCTGATTAAAAGGCTGCTTAAAATGCGTTTGCGTCTGGCACCTAAGCAGCGCAGCAAGGCAACCTCTGGCTGCAGGCGTTGACCATACTGCCAGGCACTCAGGCCAATTGCCGCGGCGGCTAACAACATGGCGGCCATTGCCGCCAGGTTTAAAAAGTCATTGGCGCGGTTTAAAGATCGGCTTACTTCGGGGCGTGCGTTGTCGGTGCTGCGTGAATTAACCCCATCTGGCAATTCAATTTGTTTTAGCTGATCCAGTGCCGCACCTTCGGCGGCCAGCAACAAACCATAGGTGGCGCGGCTGCCTGGCTGTAAAAGCCCGGTGCTAATTAGGTCGTTGGCGTTGATGATTAAGCGCGGGGCAAGGTCGGCAAAACCCGCGCCTCGATCTGGTTCATGGCTTAATAACTGGGTTACGGTGAGTGTAGTGGCACCCACTTCAATTACAGCATTGGTGCTTAACTCCAGCGCGGCCCAAAGTCTGGCATCGGCCCAGGCCGTGCCCGGCGCTGGAACGCCTTGAGCTTGGCGTTCTTCACCATAAGGCTCATCACTAACACGCAGCTCACCGCGCAAAGGATAGTTGGCTTCGATGGCTTTAATGCCGGTTAATACCGATTCTTCACCATGCCAAACCACAGAGTTCATCACCACGGTTTTGGAGTGATCACTGGCGGCAGCAATCAGCTGTTGGCTTAAATCTGTAGGTATGGGTTGTCGGCTAGTGACAATTAAATCCGCACCGAGGGTGTCGCCACCTTGGGCAACCAAAGCGCGCCATAAGCGGTCATTAAAAATGCCGACAGCACTGGCGGCCGCTACTGATAAGGCTAAGGCCAACACCAGCACATAAAGTTCACCATGCTGCCAAGCTTGTCGGCAACGACGCCAGGCATTACTTAAAATCCAGTTCATGACAGTGTCAGCCCCTGATCACTCAGCTGCCATACTTGCTGGCATTTGCTAGCTAAAGCGGCATCGTGGGTGACTAAAATCAGGGTTGTGCCAGCATCCGCATTAAGCGCAAACAACTGCTCGATAATGCCGGCGCCCGTGTTGGCGTCTAAGTTACCGGTGGGCTCATCCGCAAACAAAATTTGCGGTTTGCCAACAAAAGCGCGGGCTAGGGCCACACGTTGCTGCTCACCACCGGATAAACGACTGGGCACATGTTTTAGACGATGGCCAAGGCCGACATTTTCTAAAGCTTTAATACTGGCTTCACGAGGCGAGGGGATATTAGCCAGCTCCGCTGCTAACACCACATTTTCTAGTGCGCTATAACCCGGCAATAACTGAAATGACTGAAATACAAAACCAATGCGACCGGCTCTTAAGGTGGTGCGGGCCTCTTCATCACAGGCGGTAATATCGGTGCCAGCTAGGGTGATTTGGCCGCTGCTGGGCGTGTCTAGCCCCGCAAGTAGGGACAGCAGTGTGGTTTTGCCCACCCCAGATGGGCCAACAATGGCCGCCGTGGCACCCTGGGCAATGCTCAAGTTAATGTTTTGCAGTATGGGCAATGATTGCTCACCACTGTTAATGTACTTGCTTACTTTGTTGGCTAGGACCGCATGCGTCATGAGATTTCTTTCTATCCTGTGTGTTTTATTAGCGAGTTGGAGCAGCCCAGCTTGGGCTACAGCGTCAACACCGCGTATTTTGGTCATGGGCGATTCATTATCGGCCGCCTACGGCATGCCCATACAGCAGGGCTGGGTTGCACTGCTACAAAATCAGTTAACTCAGCGAGGGTATAAGCACACGGTAATCAATGGAAGCGTTTCTGGCGAGACGACAGCAGGTGGACGTTCGCGTTTAGGTAAACTCTTAAACGAGCATAAACCTGCATTAGTGGTGATTGAGTTGGGTGGCAATGATGGTCTGCG
>CAYYWS010000035.1:7053-14687 GCA_964473955.1 uncultured Paraperlucidibaca sp.
TTATTAAAAGCGGTGTGGCCAGCCATTGAAGCAAAGCTTAAAAAGTAGTTTATGATGGCGGGCAGATACATAAGAAAAAGGGATTTGCCTGTATGTTGATGATGTTAATAGTGTTTGCTGCGGTGGCCTGTGTGCTGTTTTTGGTGCTGGCTGCAGTTACGTTTTTCTTTGACAAAGTGCGTGCTAAGCGCTTGTTTCAGCTTGGTGTTTCGATGTTGCTGGTGTTCATTTTGGTCACCAGCTTGCACTACATCAAGCCTCGCTCGGTAGAGCAAGGCCTGTCATTTAGTACGGATTTGCCAGCTCTGCATTTTTCTTGAAACGCTTATAGTTCCATTGGTAGTGCTCAGGCGCCATGCGTATGAGCATTTCCATGGAGCGATTCATCGCTGTAGTGGCGGTTAATAAGTCTTCATGACCAATATCGGCGTCACCCGGCAAGAAATAAATATCAAAACCGTCGCCATCTTCGCGTCGCAGGCAGCCCATCACAATCACGCGGCAACCGGTGCGATGCACCAGCTTCGGCACCATCACGCCAGTCCAAGTATTAATGCCAAAAAATGGCGCAAAAATGCCACCTTGTTCATTTGGAATATGGTCGGGCAGGATGGCGGTAAAGGCACCTTTGCGCAGACCTTTAAACAGCGTGCGTACACCACCGTCATCGGTAGGCACAACGCTCGCATTTAAGCGGCCACGAGCTTCTGCCACAAACATGTCCACACCCGGCTGTTTGCCCGGTTTGTACATAATGATGGGGGCCGTGAATTGATTCACCCAAGCATTCATAAATTCCCATGTGCCCCAATGCGGCACAATGCCAATCACCCCTTTGCCTTCAGCCAGCGCAGCATGAAAAACCTCCTCACCATGCACTTGGCGGATTTTGCCAACGCTGTAATCGGTGGGCATGCCCCAAGTTTTGGCAAACTCAAAAGCCGTTTTGGCGGTGGCAATTAAGGTTTCGCGCGTTTTTTCATGACGCCACTGGTCAGTTTGTTCCGGGAAACACAGGGTCAGGTTTTTCAGCACCGTTTGGTATTGGCTGCCGTTTTTAAAACGTGCAATCAACGCACCTAAAAAGCCAGCAAAACGTTGCAGCGCAGGCAATGACCAACGGCTAAAAAAGCGAAGTAGCGCAAGCGACAGTTTGTCTTTTGCATTTAATTTTTGAGTATCCATCATTAACTCTTATCTTTATATGCGCGGGAAGGATAGTCGATGACCTCTGTATGACCAAGTCATGCGTTACAATTCGGTCTGAATTTTTGGCCAAATGACGTTTGAAATGATGCAAGACTTGCAAGCTGTTCATGACTTTTTGCCCTGTGCCACACCACAAGCCTGGATAGATGAGGCGTTAAAAGATATTCCGCTACTGCTGCGCGACCATGCTAATTGCGAGAAAAAAGCCGCTGGCACCGCCATGAACCTGCTGTTTCGTTATGGCTTTCATGACGAGCTGCAAGTGTATTTGGCGCAGTTGGCACGTGAAGAATTACTGCATTATGAGCAGGTGCGTGAGTTGTTAACTCGCCGTGGCATCACCTGGGAAGCGGTGACCGCCTCGCGTTATGCTCATGGCATGCGTCAACATGTACGCACCAGCGAACCTGGCCATTTAGTCGACTTGATGATTATTGGCGCCTTTGTCGAAGCGCGCTCTTGTGAACGCTTTGCCGCCATCGCGCCACATTTAGACGATGAATTAAAGCGTTATTACGAATACCTGCTGCGCTCAGAATCGCGTCACTTTGAAATGTACCTAGAGCTGGCACGGCTCTATGCCGGTGAAAACATTGATGCCCGAATTGCCTTTTTCCGTGAACAAGAGCGTGAGCTAATTATGACGCCAGATGATGAGCTACGCTTTCATAGCGGCCCGCCACGCCAAACAGTGGCGGTGCTGTTATGACACACTTACTGGATGTGTTGCGTTGCCCGGTCTGTTCTGAGCCTTTAAGTGCACAAGAACACAGTGCCGAACTGCCTTTTTGGCGCAATCGCGTCTGGGCCTGTAGCAATGGCCATAGTTTTGATGTGGCTCGTCAGGGTTATTTAAACCTGTTGTTAGTGCAGCAGAAAAAAAGCCTGACGCCGGGCGACACGGCATTGAGTGTGGCGGCACGACGGGCGTTTTTATCAGCCGGGCATTATCAAGTGTTGCGCCAAGCGTTTGCTGATTGTGTGGCCGCCCTAAAGCCGCTGCGCGCATTGGATATTGGCTGTGGCGAAGGTTATTACACCCAAGCATTAACACCCATATGCGCCTCGGTGGCCGGCATTGATATTGCTAAACCAGCCATTTTTACCGCGGCTAATAGCATTAAGCAGGTGGTGTGGTTGGTGGGCAGTGCCATTGCGCTGCCGCTAGAAGATGACAGTGTGAACTTAGTTAGCAGCTTGTTTAGCCCGATTCCACTTGATGAAATTCAGCGTGTGTTAACCAGCAATGGCCATTTGGTGGTGGCCATTCCTGCCGAAGATCATTTGTGGTCGTTTCGCGAAGCTTTGTTTGGCGAAGTTAAAGCGCATGAGCCCATGCAACGTATGCAACCACTCGATGAGCAGTTTGAGTTAGTGCAGCAGCAACGCATCACGCAGGATTTGAATTTGGACTCGGCGGCGTTAATTCAGCTGATGGACATGACGCCTTATGCTTGGAAAGCACAACCAGCCAAACGAGAAGCCTTAGCTCAGCAAACCGCACTGAACACTAAAGCCTCGTTTGTGTTGTCGGTGTATCGCAAGCGCTTTTAAAGCGCTGCTTTTAAAATGAGTAGTCCTGCAGCTGAATGCCATCAGCATCGGCCCAAGCAATCACAGCGATACCTTCGTCTTCGCGCCAGTCGCCCAGCACAATGCGTTCGCCTGTTGTGCTGCCTAGCGCCACAGGATGGCGTCCAGGGCGATGGGTGTGGCCGTGCAGCAGGGTGTTGCAACCAGCCTCGGTCAGCACACGAACCACTTCATCTGGGGTGACATCCATAATGTTTTCAGGTTTGTTGCTATTGGCTTGCTTGCTTTGCATGCGCCACATATCGGCAATCATTTGACGCTGCTCTAAAGGCTGCGACAACATGCCGTTTTGCCAGGCATCACTGCGAGATTGCGCACGGAAGGCCATAAACGGCGCGTCTTGTGTGCAAAGCTGATCACCGTGCATTAACAACACCGGGTGACCATGCAGATTCACCAATTCTTGTTCCGCCATCAGGCGACCGCCACAACGACTGGCAAAGTCTTGGCCATCAGCCGCACCTTTGCCAAGCAAAAAGTCGCGGTTGCCATGGCAAAACACCAACTCAACACCACGCTCACTGACCGCCTTAAAAGCAGCATACAAGCCGTCCAAATAGTCCGATTGCTGATCGTCACCAATCCACACTTCGAATAAATCACCCAGCACATAAACCGCCGAGCAGTCACTCGGCAGCTTCGTTAACAGGGCTAACAAACCGGCAGTGCAGCGCGGCAAATCCGGGCTTAAATGTACGTCTGATAACAGCAGCGTGGTGCTCAAGCTGATTACTCCGAAATCACTTCGGCGCTTTCAATCACAATATTGGTGCGCGGCACGTCTTGGTGAAAACCACGGCTGCCGGTTGGCACGGCTTTGATAGCGGCAATCACGTCATCACCGGCAGTGACTTTACCAAACACGGCATAACCCCAGCCTTGTGGTGTTTTGGCGCTGTGGTTCAAAAACGCGTTGTTGCTGATGTTAATAAAGAATTGCGCAGTGGCAGAGTGCGGGTCGTTAGTACGTGCCATGGCGATGGTGCCCAGGTCGTTTTTCAGGCCGTTGTCGGCTTCGTTTTGAATTGGCGCTTTAACGGATTTTTGGTTCATGTCGATATCAAAACCACCGCCTTGGATCATGAAACCATCAATTACGCGATGAAAAATCGTGCCGTCGTAATGACCGCTGCGAACGTAGTCGATAAAGTTAGCCACGCTCTTGGGCGCTTTTTCGGCGTTTAATTCGATTTCGATACGGCCTTGATTGGTGTTCAGAGCAACTTTCATGCGTGTCTTCCTATATTGTCGTAGTGTTGCGGTTGAGCCTGTCCTGATCGGCAAGGTACACTGCTCGTTTTTAACCTTGCACATGATAGGGCGCGATTCGTCCCTTGTCATGCCTCAATCCTGCGCAAATCGAAAGACTATGATCGAACCTAAAGACTTTATTCGTACCCGCATCGTCAGCGATTTAGACAGCGGCAAATGCAGCCAGCTAGTTACCCGTTTTCCGCCAGAGCCCAATGGTTATTTGCACATTGGTCATGCCAAATCCATTTGCCTGAATTTTGGCGTGGCACAAGAAGGCGCGGGGCTGTGTAATCTGCGTTTTGATGACACCAATCCGGAAAAAGAATCGCAGGAATACATCGACGCCATTACCCGTGATGTGAACTGGTTAGGTTTTCAGTGGCAGGGCGATATTCGTTATGCCTCCAGCTATTTTGAACAGCTGCACGACTTTGCGGTTGAGCTGATTCAAGCCGGTAAAGCCTATGTTGACTCGCAGTCATCCGACGACATTCGTGCTAATCGTGGTTCATTAACACAGGCCGGTGTTGAGTCGCCATTCCGTAATCGTTCGGTAGAAGAGAACCTAGATTTGTTCCGCCGCATGCGCGCCGGTGAGTTTGCCGATGGTGAACATGTGCTGCGTGCCAAAATCGACATGGCCTCGGGCAACATCAACTTGCGTGACCCGATTTTGTATCGTGTGCGTCATGTGCCGCATCACCAAACCGGTGATAACTGGTGCATCTACCCAATGTATGACTACACCCATCCCATTTCGGATGCGTTAGAAGGCATTACGCACTCGTTGTGTACATTGGAATTCGAAGCGCATCGCCCGTTATATGACTGGCTACTGGATAACTTGCCCAGCCTGCCACACCCACAACAAATTGAGTTTTCACGACTTAATTTGAACTACACCGTAACTAGCAAGCGCAAATTAAAAGCACTGGTGGATCAGGGTTTGGTGAGCGGTTGGGATGACCCACGCATGCCAACAATTGCCGGTTTGCGCCGCCGTGGTTACACACCAGAATCGATTCGTGATTTCTGCGACCGCATTGGCATCAGCAAAGCCGAAGGCATTGTCGATATGTCGCTGCTGGAATTCTGTATTCGTGAACACTTAGAACACACCGCACCACGCGCCATGGCCGTGTTGCGTCCGTTAAAAGTGGTGTTGACCAATATTGCTGAAGGTCATGACGAGCGTCTGCAAGCCGCTGCCCACCCGAACGTCGACATGGGTCAGCGCGAATTGCCGTTTACTCGCCAAATTTATATTGATCGCAGTGACTTTGAAGAAGTGCCACCAAAAGGCTTTAAACGTTTGATTCCTGGCGGCGAAGTACGTTTGCGTAATGCCTACGTCATTCGTTGCGATGAGGTGATCAAAAACGACGCCGGTGAAGTGGTTGAACTGCATTGCCATGTTGATCTCGCCACCTTGGGTGTGAATCCCGAAGGCCGAAAAGTGAAAGGTGTGGTGCATTGGGTTTCAGCTAGCCATTCCTTGCCAGCCGAAATTCGTTTGTATGACCGTCTGTTTAACGACGCCGCACCCGATCGCAACGATGCCGACTTCACCAGCTTTATCAATCCAGAATCACTGACGGTGCTGACGGATGCACGTGTGGAGCCATCATTGGCCACCGCCAGTGGTCGTTATCAGTTCGAGCGCGAAGGTTATTTCTTTGCCGACCCCATCGACAGCAAACCGGGTCAGTTGGTGTTTAACCGCACCGTGACCTTGCGTGACTCCTGGGCTAAAGCAGGAGCGGGGGCATGAGTGAGTTAGTCGTTTATAACTCCGAGACTCGCGCTAAGTCGGTGTTTGTTCCGCGCGTTGCGGGCAAAGTGGGTTTGTATGTCTGTGGCATGACGGTTTATGACTACTGCCACATTGGCCACGCCCGCGTCATGGTGTCGTTTGACGTCATCGTGCGTTGGTTGCGCCACAGTGGTTATGAAGTGAAATACGTCCGCAACATCACCGACATTGACGACAAAATTATTCGCCGTGCCAACGAGAATAATGAGCCAATTAATGCGCTGACCGAGCGTTATATCGCCGCCATGAATGAAGACGCTGCGGCCTTGGGCGTGATGGCGCCTGATCTGGAACCCAAAGCCACCGACCATGTTGATGACATTGTGAACATGGTGAACACCTTGGTGGATAAAGGCCATGCCTATCCCGCCAAAAACGGTGATGTCTATTTTGATGTGTCGAGCTTTCCGCGTTATGGCCGCTTGTCGAACCGTAATTTAGAAGACATGCAGGCCGGTGCTCGGGTGGAAATCGACGAGCTGAAATCGGACCCGATGGATTTTGTGTTGTGGAAAAGCGCTAAGCCGGGCGAGCCGTTTTGGAAATCCCCTTGGGGTGCAGGGCGCCCTGGCTGGCATATTGAGTGCTCGGCCATGTCCACTTGCTGCTTAGGCAGTGGTTTTGACATTCATGGTGGCGGTGGTGATTTGCAGTTCCCGCATCATGAAAACGAGATTGCACAAAGTGAAGCCGCCACCGGTGAGACTTATGTGAACACCTGGATGCACGTGGGTTTTGTGCAGGTGAATGAAGAGAAGATGTCGAAGTCCTTAAACAACTTCTTCACCATTCGCGAAGTGCTAAAAAGTTATCACCCCGAAGTGTTGCGTTTCTTTATTGCGGCTAGCCATTACCGTAGTCCGTTGAACTATTCCGATGCTGCATTGGATCAGGCACGCCAGGCCTTGGAGCGCTTTTACGCAACCTTGGGCGCTCTGGTAAACGCCGTTGATGGTGAACCGGCCGATGCCGCTAGCTTCGAGACCCGTTTTGCTGATGCCATGAACGATGACTTCAATACCCCCGAAGCGTTGGCGGTGTTGTATGAGCTGGTGCGTGAAGCTAACCGCTGTGACAAGGCCGGTGATGCTGTCGGTGCGCATCAGTATGCCAACTTGCTGAAGCGCTTGGGCGGGCTGTTAGGGCTGCTACAGCATGATGCTAATAGCTTCCGTCAGGCTGGTGCTGGGGATGCTGATTTTGTGGCGCAGGTAGAGGCGATTGTGGCTGACATTACGCAAGCGCGGGCTGCCAAAGACTATCAGCGTTCGGATGAGCTGCGGGCTAAGCTGTCTGAGATGGGTGTGGCGGTGGAGTTTTCGCGGGAAGGGATTCGTTGGCGTAAGGCTGACTGAGGGTTTTGGGCCGGGCGGGTAGGTGTCTGGTAAAACTCGCCGTGGATGCATCCTTGTAGGCTCGCACGCGCCATCCTTGGCGCGTGACGGTTTTACCAGACACCTACCCACCCAGCCTCAGGCGTTCGGCGCTGCACCCAATCAGATGAGTTGGGCTTCTGCCGCCGCTACGGTCTGCGCCATCAGCGTGGCAATCGTCATGGGGCCTACACCACCGGGTACGGGTGTCCATGCTGACACGCGGCTTACTAAGGGTTTGAGTTCGATGTCACCGACACCACCGGGGTGGTAACCGGCATCAACCACGACGGCACCATCTTTAATCCAATCGGCTTTAATGAACTCAGGGCGGCCAACGGCACCGACCACAATGTCGGCTTGTTGAATGAAGGCGGGCAGGTTTTGGGTGC
>CAYYWS010000036.1:0-2328 GCA_964473955.1 uncultured Paraperlucidibaca sp.
ATCAGCTGAGCTGGCGCCCGATCAAAAAGACGAAGATTCCTTGCCACCATACCCCGTGCTTGATGAGATTCTGCGTCGTTATATTGAGCTTGATGAAAGCGCTGAGACGATTGTGGCTACTGGCTTTGACAAAGACACCGTGCATCGTGTTTTACGCATGGTTGATATCAATGAATACAAGCGCCGGCAATCAGCTATTGGCCCTCGGGTAACTCGCCGTGGGTTTGGTAAAGATCGTCGTTACCCCATCGTCAATGGTTGGAAAATTGGTCATTAAGTAACGCCTAGTGGCAATTTGACTGTACTCAAACTATCTCTGCTGTAGCCATGCTTACAGGAGAGATATGTGTGCGTTTATAGTCGATGGCTTTTCTGCCTTGCGCTTTTGTTGCCGCAGCTAGCGCCGGCAAATAGCGTTAGTCGATATTGGCCGGCACAATCGACGCACTCTCCCCATTACTGGTTAGCGCTTGATGGTAGTGAATCATTAACGCAGCTGCAGCAGCTTTATGAGTGGTTGCCATTATCGCTAACGGGTGAGCGCCCTTATCCGGCCAGCGGTTTAGCCATTGGCTTGTTGGCGGCCACACCGGATGCACAAGGCCAGTTTTCACCGCGTGTATTGTTTGGCCCGCAGCCATTGTTGTTAGAGCAAACTTGGCCAGCCAGTAAGCACTACCGTCATGCCGCTTTGGCCGGCCCGACTATTATCGATACCTCTTCGTCGACAACTGCCACCTTGTATTTCCAACTGCCTTGGCTGGTTCAGTGGCAGTCCGTTCATTTTTTGCAATCGACGCTGTCACTGTCATTAAGCCAGCCAATGGCGCAAGGTCATGATTTTGAGCTGGCTTTAGTGCCGGTTTGTGAGCCACTGCCCCAGTGTGGGCAAGCCGCTCAGCCCTTATGGCAGGCCACAGGTACAGTTGCCATTGATGGTGATACTGCAACACTTGATCTGCAGGTGGCTATGGCATCTTGGCAAAGCGTTCAGGGGCAGGCATGGTGGCGGCTAACAGTGCAGGCGCCTGCCAATCCTTGGCAAGACTGGGCGCCTGATCAGCCAGCGTTTTGGCAGTTTGGCTGGCAGCAGGCCAGTCATCACAGCAGCGGAATGAGCAAGCTGCAGCATGCATTGGAAAGCCTATTGTTTACGCCATTTAGTCGGCCCATTTTGGGAGGCAACTCAGAAGCATTAGCCGCTGCTTTGACTCAGGCCAAAGCTGGACTGTCGCCGGCATCTGAACTGCCTATGCCATCCACAGCCCTGCCAGCAAAAGCTTGTGCGCGTAATGCGGCAATTTACCTAAAAGACTTACATGAGCACTACGCCTTATCTGAGTTATCAGCATGGCGAGATATTCATTTGGCCCCTTTGCCTACACTAAATCAATTAATGATAAGGCGGTTTTTCGGGGAGTTTTTGGGTTTAGATTTGGCCTTTCAACAAGCCATTCCTGGGCAAAAAAAATGGCCTGCAAATCTACATTTTCAACCAGCAGGCACCAGCTCGTTAGCTGTTGATCCTGAGTCGGCAATAATTAATGCTGGTTTAGTAGAGGCTTGGCAGCAGTTTCAAACGAATGGTTTGTGGTTAAGCGATGTTGGCCAAGGGATGACGCTACAAGCTACAGAGCAGCGCTTTGATTGGGGCGTTGCAGCAGGCACAACGATTTATTATCGCGCCAGTGAGTTTGCTCAGTATCTGTTTTGGCCTGATGCCATTGGTCGTATTAAATTGGTCTCTGCTGAAACAGGACAGGTATTGTGGACGTGGTTACCAACACGTTTGGCAGCGTATAGGCAGCGAGTACAGCAGAAGCTTACAACCCCTTATGCCGCTGAGCTTTCAGCTAGTGATTGGTTGTTGTGGCCCAGCAATGAAGTGGCCGCACTGCATTCCCATTCGCGTTATTTAATAGGTTTAATCGCTGGTGAGTTGCTGGTGCTGGATATCACTCAAGCGCTAGCACCCAAGTTGGCGCTGCAGGTGCATGAAGGCGAGTGGAGCAGTGTGTCGCTGATTCAGGCTACAGCACAAAACCCTTTTCTGCTGCTCGCAGCTGGGCCAGAAAAGCCACAGTCAACACTGCAGCTTTATGATTTACGTCGTGGTGAACTTATATGGTCTGCGGACAGCCAAAGCCATGCCGATCTAAAAGGTGCTTGGTTGGCGCCATGGTCTAGTGTGACGCTTATAGATGGGCGTGTTCGTAGTTATGGCTTAGATACACTTGGGCAGTTATGGCGCTTAAGCACGGGTGCCAACAAGTTGCCACGTTTAGAGAAGATTGCTCAGTTACAGGCACTTGATATCACTCAGCAGGA
>CAYYWS010000036.1:2428-14146 GCA_964473955.1 uncultured Paraperlucidibaca sp.
CAATGAAAGCTGTCAATTTTGGCTCAGCTCTTGTTAATCCGGGGTAATTGGCATTTGCCTTAGAGTGCTATAACTGAAGTTAGTTCTTAACAACGGTGACCATCATGTCTTCGATAATGCTCGCCACTCCGCAGCGATTCCAGTGGAAAACTAAGGCGCCGGCTGAAGCTAGGCGCTTTCGTCTGCTCTCGCGTACTGCATTTAGTTTGCCTGACGAGGCCTATGTTCAGCGCTGCGGTGCCTTGCTGATGCAGGGCGATCCAGTCGCGGATGATTTGGCAAATTGGTTTGAGCGCGCTGGCTGGCAAACAGCACATCAGCAGTTAAACCAAGCTATCGAACAAGGTATTGCCAGTATTAAAAACCCAGCGCCCGAGCTGGTGGCGATGATGGCGCAAGTTGAGCGAACCCCGTTGTGGTTAGATCCGACACTGCTAGATGTCGGTGCAAAAGCGTTACGCCGGGTAGGGCCGTTAGGCAGTTTGGCGTTGCGTGATGTGGCTTTAATGGGCGGTTATGGCAATGCTGCCATTAATAAGCCACTGATGTTTACCGGTGCATTACAGGGTGGTGCAGCACGTCGTGCCACCGAGACACGTGCTTTTTGGGTAGATGTAACGCGAGAGAATGGACTCGCACGTAACGCACCTGGCTTTCGCAGCGCTTTGCATGTGCGCATGATGCATGGTGTGTTAAGACATCGTATTCATAAACATCCGGATTGGTCTGATGCCCAGTGGGGTGTGCCCATCAATCAAGGCGATATGCTGGCCACTAACTTGGCGTTTTCGCTAGTATTTATAACGGTTCTGGCCAGTTTAGGGGTGCGTTTTAGTCGGCAAGAGCGCGACGGCATTATGCATTTGTGGCGTTATGTCGGTTATTTGATGGGTATTGATGAAACCATTTTGGTGACATCTGAAGCAGAGGGTATGCGTTATTTGTATGCTGTATTGATGTCCCAGCCGGCACCAGATGAAGACACCAAGGCCTTAGCCATAGCACTAATGAATGAGCCTTATGAGCAATTTGGCCAGCAGGGTTGGCAGGGCTGGTTAGCGGAAGCACATGTGCGTGCTCATAATGGCATGTCACGCCTGTTTTTAGGCGCTAAAAGTTATCAGCGCTTAGGGTTACCCTCTAACCGCTGCTGGCCATGGTTTCCACTGACGTTGATTCCGCCCATTTTGGCAGCAGAAGCCACCCGTTTGGTGCTGCCGAAAGGGACGGATGTGTTTGCAAGGCTGGGGGGCGAGGCGCAACAAAGGCTGTTGCAGAGGCGTCTTAAGAAAAAGCCGGCGCAATATAAGCCGGTCGAAGCAGTTGCTCACCCTAAGGCGTCAAACGCCAAAGCAGGGTGAGCAATAACAAACTCTTAAGGTTTAGGCTTTTTGGCGGGCAATAGCGCTTGTGCTTGCTCTGCCAGATCATTCATGCCGAGTGCTTTGTAATGCTTAATCATGAGCTTAAGCGCTTCTGGCACAGCAGTACTTTCCGAATAGTTCTCCACTACCCAGCGTGCACGATTTAAGGCAGCAACATTTGCACCACGAGTCTCATAGTAGCGAGCTACATGCAGCTCCGCTTCAGCTAATTGATTGCGTAAATAGATCATGCGCTGGCGTGCATCTGGCGCGTAGGGGCTGGCAGGATAACGTGTTATCAGCTGACTGAAATCGTCAAATGCTACTTTGGCTTGGCCCATATCGCGATGCGCTAAATTGATAGGCATACGCTTAAGCAGTGTGTCTTGATCAATGTTGTAGTTTGATAGGCCGCGTAGGTACAACACGTAGTCGAGTCGGTCAGAGTTGGGGTGCAGACGAATATAACGATCTGCTGCTGCAATCGCAGCGAGATAGTCAGCCTGTTTATATTTGCCGTAAATGACTTCGAGCTGAGCCTGTTCAGTGAAAACGCCAACAGGGTACTGGGCTTCCAAAGCCTCAAAGGCATTCACTGCAACATTAAAATTGCCTGCTTTTAGTGCCGCATTGGCTTCTTGGTAATAATCGGCTTCCGATTTGATACCCATAGGCTTGCTTGCGCAGGCCGCCAACAGCAGTGGCAAAGCAGCAAGAACAACAACACGCGACAACGACTTTTTCATGACGAGATCCAGAAGTGAGCACCAACTTCGATGCAGGGTTACAATAGCGCTATTAAACACTAGCTTGTCGAGTCCGCCAAACCATGTCTGAAGCCATTTCGTTAAACGCTGTTGTTCGGGAAGATCTCGCTGGTTGTCGATTAGATCAAGCAGCGGCTCAACTATTCCCGGACTTTTCACGTGAACGCTTAAAACAATGGATTCAGGAGGGCACGTTAACGCTTAACGGCGCTCAGGCCAAACCGAAAGACAAAGTATTGGGTGGTGAGGCTATTGCGGTCTCAGTTGAAGTACAAGCAGAAACCAATGCAGAGCCAGAAAACATTGCACTCGACATCGTTCATGAAGACGATGATTTGTTAATCATTAACAAACCGGTTGGCCTAGTGGTGCATCCTGGCGCTGGTAATAGTACCGGTACCTTGGTTAATGCATTGTTATTTCACCGTCCTGAGCAAGTGCAGTTGCCGCGTGCAGGCATTGTTCATCGCTTAGATAAAGACACTTCAGGTTTGATGGTTGTGGCTAAAACTTTACCTGCGCACGCAGACTTAGTGGATCAGTTGGCTGATAAGCGTGTCTATCGAGAATATGAAGCAGTGGTTTACGGCAATATGACGGCTGGCGGTACTGTGGATGCACCAATTGATCGTCATCGTCATGATCGCGTACGTATGGCGGTTGTGGCGACTGGCCGTGCAGCGGTGTCACATTATCGTGTACTTAAGCGCTTTACTCACCACACCCATGTCCGGGTGCTGCTGGAAACAGGTCGTACTCACCAAATTCGAGTGCATATGTCGCATATTGGCCATCCTTTGGTGGGTGATCCGGTCTATGCCCGACTGCGCTTCCCCAAAGGTGCTAGTGAGCAGTTAACGGATACCTTAAAGCTTTTTCAACGCCAGGCCTTGCATGCGCGCCGATTAGGGCTAGTACACCCAAGTTCTGGCGAGCAATGTTTATGGGAAGCAGAGCTGCCGGCTGATATGCAGGCTTTGTTGCAGGCGCTGCAAACGGATCAAGAGCATGTTGTCTAAGGATTTAGTGATTTTCCCCGATTGGCCTGCGCCAGCTCGTGTGCAGGCCTTGGTTACTACCCGCCAAGGTGGTGTTAGTGCGGCTCCGTTTGATAGCCTAAATCTTGGTGATCATGTTGATGACGATCTGGTAGCGGTTCGTACCAATCGTCAACGCGTGCAACAGTTTGCTCAGAGTTTATCGCCCACAATTGAGCTAAGCCCCGCGATCTGGTTGCGACAAGTGCATGGTGTATTGGTTTTCGATGCTGACCGGTGCTCAGCGCCGCAGCAAGGTGTGCCTGAGGCAGATGCTGTTACAACGACAAAACAAGGTCAGCCTATTACGGTGATGACAGCCGACTGTTTGCCGGTCTTTTTTACTAATCGCCAAGGTAGTCGAGTGGCTGTAGCTCATGCCGGTTGGCGCGGCTTGTGTGATGGTGTTTTGGAATCAACCGTGGCATCTTTCGCCGCCTCAGATGAGTTGATGGCGTGGTTAGGCCCAGCTATCGGCCCTACTGAGTTTGAGGTGGGCACCGAGGTTCGCGCTGCATTTGTGGCGGTGGACGCCTCTGCGGAACAGGCCTTTAAGGCAGTAGCTACTAAGCCAGGTCACTTTCTAGCTGATATTTATGCTTTAGCTAGACTGCGTTTAAACAAGGCTGGAGTCACTGCAGTTTATGGCGGCAACGCCTGTGCGGTGACGCAGTCCGATGAATTTTTTTCCTTTCGCCGAGATGGACGAACAGGACGTATGGCCAGCCTGATTTGGCTGGCCCCGGAGTAAAAGTTGATGGTAAATGTGGTCGTGGTTTTCCACAGTGGTTATGGACACACTGAGCAAGTAGCAATGCATGTGCATAAAGGGTTGTGCTCAGTGCCAGGTGTGCAGGCAAGCTTGATGCCTGTAGAGAATGTTGAGTGGGATGTTTTAGCGAGCGCTGATGCCATTGTTTTTGGTGCACCAACCTATATGGGCAGTGTGCCGGCCCAGTTTAAACAGTTCATGGACGACAGCTCCAAGGTTTGGTTCATGATGGGCTGGTTAGACAAGTTGGCTGCTGGTTTTACCAACTCCGGCGCTTTAAATGGTGACAAACAAGTCGCACTGCAGCAGTTGCAAACCTTTGCCTGTCAGCATGGCATGGTGTGGTTAAGTTTTCCTGATCAGCCCAGCGGGCTAGGGCCGAATGACACCAATCGTCTTGGCTCCAATACTGGCCTGATGACCCAGTCTGATAATGATACGCCGGCAATGACACCGCCGGCCGGTGATCGTCGCACGGCTGAGCTTTTCGGCGCACATATTGGCCAGCGTACATTGCGCTGGCGTCGCGGACTTTTGTAGGCGTTTTGTTTAGCTACTTGAAATAAATCATGTCGCCCCAAACTGTATTAAGTATGAGCCCTGAATAAGGGCCGGCTTATTTCAGGAGGACTGACATGCGTTTAGATCGTCTAACAGCAAAACTTCAACATGCGTTAGCAGATGCCCAATCGCTAGCTATTGGCCGTGATCATAGCAATCTTGATGGCTTACATTTGTTGTCAGCTCTGGTTGCGCCTGCCGATAGCTCCTTGCGCCCATTATTAACCCAGGCTGGCGTGAACCTGAGTGGCTTAAATGCAGCCCTTGAAAAGGCCCTTGATCAGCTACCGCGCTTAAACAAAGCGACCGGTGATATCAGCCCCAACTCAGACTTTGTGCGTGTGCTGAACTTGGCAGACAAGCTGGCGCAGCAGCGTAAAGATGGCTTTATTGCCAGTGAACTGGTGCTGTTGGCCATGTTAGACGCAGATGTTCCGGCCGGCCGGCTGTTAAAGCAACATGGTGCTGATCGGTCGCGTATCGAGCAGGCCATTAATCAATTACGTAATGGTGACGCGGTAGAATCAGCCGACGCGGAAGATCAGCGTCAAGCATTGTCTCGTTACACCATCGATCTAACCGAACGTGCCGCTAGTGGTAAATTAGACCCTGTCATTGGGCGTGATGATGAAATCCGCCGCACCTTGCAGGTGCTATCTCGTCGTACCAAAAACAATCCGGTTTTAATTGGTGAGCCCGGTGTTGGTAAAACCGCCATCGTAGAAGGTTTGGCGCAGCGCATTGTTAATGGTGAAGTGCCAGAAAGCCTGAAGTCGAAAAAGGTATTGTCTCTGGATATGGGCGCCCTGATTGCTGGTGCCAAGTTTCGCGGTGAGTTTGAAGAGCGCTTGAAGGCAGTGCTTAAAGATTTGGCCAAACTTGAAGGCCAAGTCATTTTGTTTATTGATGAAATCCACACCATGGTAGGCGCCGGCAAAGCCGATGGTGCGATGGATGCCGGCAATATGCTCAAGCCTGCGTTGGCACGTGGTGACTTGCACTGCGTTGGCGCCACTACGCTGGATGAGTATCGTCAATACATTGAAAAAGATGCAGCCCTTGAGCGCCGTTTCCAAAAAGTGCTGGTTGATGAGCCCAGTGTTGAAGATACCGTAGCGATTCTGCGTGGCTTAAAAGAGCGCTATGAATTGCATCATGGTGTTGATATTACCGACCCAGCCATTATTGCAGCGGCCAAGTTGTCGCATCGCTACATCACCGATCGCAAGCTGCCTGACAAGGCTATCGACTTAATTGATGAAGCGGCCTCACGCATTCGCCTAGAAATGGACTCAAAACCAGAGGTCATGGACAAGCTTGATCGCCGCTTGATTCAGCTCAAAATGGAGCGAGAGGCATTAAAGCAAGAGGACGATGCGGCCTCACAAAAGCGTCTCGAAAAACTCAATGAAGACATCACTCGTCTTGAAAAAGAATATGCCGATTTTGATGAAACCTGGCGCTCAGAGAAAAGTTCGGTCGCGGGTGCACAGCATATCAAGGAGCAATTAGAACAAGCGCGGCTTGATTTTGAGGCTGCCCGTCGTGCTGGCGACCTTGAGCGTATGTCTAAGTTGCAGTATGGCGAAATCCCTGCCCTCGAGCGTCAGCTGGCCATGAGTCAGTCGCAACCAGAGTCGCCGGTCACCATGACGTTGTTGCGTAGTCGTGTCACTGAGGCTGAGATTGCAGAAGTGGTGTCGCGCACCACCGGTATTCCGGTCGCGAAAATGTTAGAAGGCGAGCGCGAGAAATTATTGCGCATGGAAGACGATTTGGCACGTCGTGTGGTCGGTCAGCATGAAGCTGTGACAGCGGTGTCTCATGCCGTGCGTCGTTCTCGAGCGGGGTTAACGGATCCTTCACGCCCGAATGGTTCGTTTTTGTTTTTAGGTCCAACAGGTGTTGGTAAAACAGAGCTTTGTAAGGCCTTAGCTAATTTCTTATTCGACAGTGATGACGCCATGATTCGCATTGATATGTCGGAGTTTATGGAGAAGCATTCGGTTTCTCGCTTAGTCGGTGCGCCTCCTGGTTATGTTGGTTATGAGGAGGGTGGCACCTTAACTGAGGCAGTACGTCGTCGACCTTACTCAGTGGTTTTGCTGGATGAAATCGAAAAAGCGCATGCTGATGTTTTTAATATTCTGTTGCAGGTATTAGAGGATGGTCGCTTAACCGATGGTCAAGGGCGAACTGTGGACTTCCGCAACACACTGATTGTGATGACCTCTAATCTTGGCGCTGATTTGATTCAGTCACTCACTGTTGGTGGTCGCGCGGATGAGGTTAGACAGGCCGTCATGGCAGTGGTTGGTACGCATTTCCGCCCAGAGTTCATCAATCGTATTGATGAAACCGTGGTGTTTGAGCCATTAGCGGCTGAGCAAATTCGTGCCATTGCCGACATCCAACTAGACCGGCTGCGTCAGCGTTTGTTAGACCGAGATTTGAAGCTAGTGGTCAGTGACAGTGCTATGGCGCAATTAGCAAGCCTAGGCTTTGACCCATTGTTTGGTGCACGGCCATTAAAACGTGTCATCCAGCAGCGCTTGGAAAACCCACTGGCAGATCATTTGCTGCGGGGTGACTTTGTTGCTGGTGACAGCATTCAGGTGAGTGAAGAGCATGGACAGTTTGCGTTTAGTAAAGCTAGGCTGCACTAATGTTTGCGTAAAACGCTTGACATGGAGGCGATGTGCATAAAAAATCGCCTCCTTCATGCTGGGCGCCGGCAAACTAACCACCCTTAGTGACTCGGCGCCAGGGGATTATCCCCTGTATCAGGTCATGCTAAGCGCATGATTGTTCGCCCGCTCGTGATGCTCATTTGCACCCGCAAATGCTAATCACCACCTTGATCCCAAGGTATTTGAGCCCGCGCATCTGCCCACATGATGTATTTGATCGTGCTAGAATCCTGCCCCATTGCGGCTTGGTTCTGGCTTGGCCATTCCTAAAATAAGGGTGAATTGTGGAACACTTATCTGGCGGTGAAATGCTTATCCGCGCCCTCGCAGACGAAGGCGTAGAGTTTTTATTTGGTTATCCTGGCGGTGCAGTACTGCACATTTACGACGCCATTTTTCAGCAAGACAAAGTCCAGCACATTCTGGTGCGTCATGAGCAAGCGGCTGGTCATGCGGCTGACGGTTATGCGCGCGCTACTGGCAAAGTCGGCTGTGTGCTGGTTACCTCTGGGCCTGGTGCAACAAATACGGTAACGCCGATTGCTACTGCCTACATGGATTCGATTCCCATGGTGGTTATTTCGGGTCAAGTACCTTCTAACCTGATTGGTGAAGATGCTTTCCAAGAAACCGACATGGTCGGTGTGAGTCGTCCGATTGTGAAGCATAGCTTCCAAGTGCGTCATGCCAGTGAAATCCCTGGCATAGTGAAGAAGGCTTTTTATATTGCAGCGAGCGGACGTCCAGGCCCCGTTGTCATTGACGTGCCTAAAGACTGCACTAACCCGAACGAAAAATTCCCGTATGAGTACCCAGCGAAAGTGAAGTTGCGCTCATACACACCACCGTTGCGTGGACATGCTGGTCAAATTAAGAAGGCAGTAGATGAGTTGTTGGCTGCCAAGCGTCCAGTTATTTATGCCGGTGGCGGTGTGGTGCAAGGAAATGCAGCGCATCTGTTAACTGAATTGGTGCGCACTTTAGGCTGCCCATGTACAAATACCCTAATGGGGCTTGGTGCTTTCCCCGGCTCGGACCCACAGTTCATTGGCATGTTGGGTATGCACGGCACTTATGAAGCCAATATGGTCATGCATCATAGCGATGTGATTCTGGCTGTTGGTGCTCGTTTTGATGATCGTGTCACTAATAATGTTAAGAAGTTCTGTCCGAACGCTAAAATTATTCATATTGATATTGATCCAGCGGCGATCTCTAAAACGGTGATTGTTGATATTCCAATTGTTGGATCGGTAGAGTCAGTGCTGACTGAAATGCTGGCCTTGGTTAAAGCCAGTGATGCAGCTAAACCTGATGCTGATGCCTTAAAAATCTGGTGGGATCAAATCAACCAGTGGCGTACTCGCCATGGTCTGCGTTATGACGCGCCTGCACCAGGTCAGATGAAGCCTCAGCAGGTTGTTGAGATGCTTTATAAAGTGACCAACGGTGAGGCTTATGTGACCTCCGATGTGGGTCAGCATCAAATGTTTGCGGCGCTGTACTACAAGTATGACAGGCCACGTCAATGGATTAACTCTGGCGGCTTGGGCACTATGGGTTTTGGCTTGCCCGCTGCCATGGGCGTCAAGTTTGCCTACCCTGATGCACAAGTAGTTTGTGTTACGGGTGAAGCATCGATTCAGATGAATATTCAAGAGCTTTCTACCTGCTTGCAATACAACTTGCCGGTGAAGATTGTCAATATCAACAACCAGTCACTGGGTATGGTTAAGCAGTGGCAGGATATGCAGTACGAAGGTCGTCACTCCAACTCGTACATGGGTTCTTTGCCTGACTTCGTTAAGTTGGTCGAAGCCTATGGTCATGTCGGCATGAAAATCACCGATCCAGCACAGCTTGAGTCGAAAATGCGCGAAGCCATGGCGATGACTGACAAGCTGGTGTTTTTAGATATCTATGTGGATCCCAGTGAGCACGTTTACCCCATGCAAATCAAAGATGGGTCGATGCGTGACATGTTGCTAAGCAAGACGGAGCGTACCTGATCATGCGTCATATCATTTCAGTTCTGCTGGAAAACGAACCAGGCGCATTGTCGCGAGTAGTCGGTTTATTTTCTCAGCGTAATTACAACATCGAAACGCTGACTGTGGCTCCTACCGATGACGATACCTTGTCGCGTATTACGCTGACGACATCGGGTGATGAACACAAGATTGAGCAGATCACCAAACAACTGAATAAGTTGATTGAAGTGGTCAAAGTAGTGGATTTGAGCGAAGGCCAGCATATTGAGCGTGAGCTTATGCTGGTCAAGGTCAAGGCGGTGGGTGCCGCGCGTGATGAGATCAAGCGCACGGCTGATATTTTCCGTGGTCACATTGTTGATGTGACACCGAATGTCTACACCATTCAGGTGACAGGCCCGAGTGATAAACTCGATGCTTTCATCGAAGCGCTGTCTGAAACAGCGATTCTCGAAGTAGTTCGTACCGGCGTGTCGGGTATCGCACGCGGTGATAAAGTTCTCAGCATTTAACCGAGGAAGTATTCCATGCAAGTGTATTACGATAAAGACGCCGACCTTTCCATTATTCGCGGCATGAAAGTAGCCATTATTGGTTACGGCTCACAAGGCCACGCACACGCACAAAACCTGACTGACTCTGGTGTGGATGTCACTGTAGGTCTGCGTAAAAACGGTGCTTCGTGGAGCAAAGTAGAAGCGGCTGGCATTAAAGTAGCTGAAGTAGATGCTGCCGTTAAAGGCGCTGATTTGGTTATGATTTTGTTGCCAGACGAAAATATTCCTGAAGTCTATGCCAACAACGTTGCGCCACACATTAAGCAAGGCGCTACCTTGGCGTTTGCGCATGGTTTTAACGTGCACTACAACCAAGTTATTCCACGTGCTGACCTCGACGTCATCATGGTTGCTCCTAAGGGCCCAGGCCACACTGTGCGCTCTGAGTACTTGAAAGGTGGCGGTGTGCCATCCTTGATCGCGCTGTACCAAGACAAGTCTGGCAATGCAAAACAAATTGCCTTGTCGTACGCAGCAGCAAACGGTGGCACCAAAGGTGGTGTTATCGAAACTAACTTCCGCGAAGAAACTGAAACTGACCTGTTTGGTGAGCAAGCCGTTCTTTGTGGTGGTGCTGTTGAGTTGGTCAAAATGGGCTTCGAGACATTGACTGAAGCGGGTTATGCGCCAGAAATGGCTTACTTCGAGTGCTTGCACGAGCTGAAGCTGATTGTTGATTTGATGTACGAAGGCGGCATTGCCACCATGAACTACTCAATCTCTAACAATGCTGAGTACGGTGAGTATGTTACTGGCCCAGAAGTTATCAATGAGCAGTCACGTGAAGCAATGCGTAATGCCTTGAAGCGTATTCAAACTGGTGAGTACGCCAAGATGTTTATTCTAGAAGGCAAAACAAACTACCCATCCATGACAGCACGTCGTCGTTTAGATGCAGCGCATCCAATCGAAGTGGTTGGTAGCCAATTGCGTTCGATGATGCCTTGGATTCACAAAAATAAACTGGTTGATCAAAGCAAGAACTAAGCTTGATTGGCAGTTGATCGAAAAAGCGTGGCTATTGCCGCGCTTTTTTGTTTTAGGTCATCATTATCAGGTAAGGTAATTTAGTTAAATTTGCCTATTTAGGGTTACAGGAGTTTTTACATGTCGCAACAGCCTAACGATCACGACGATCATAGTGGTTTAACGTTTGAAGTCGTCGAAGAAGAACATCATGAAAGCGGACTAAAAACGCGACACAAAGGCATTTACTTGCTGCCTAACTTGTTTACCACTGCTGCGTTGTTTTCTGGCTTCTACGCCATTATTTCAGCTATGGGTGGGCGGTTTGAATCAGCGGCCATCGCTATTTTTGTTGCAGCACTTTTTGATGGCATGGACGGTCGTATTGCACGTATGACCAATACTCAGAGTGCGTTTGGTGCTGAGTACGACTCGTTATCCGATATGGTCTCATTTGGTGTGGCGCCAGCCTTGGTGGCCTTTACATGGGCTCTGGGGCCATTGGGCAAGTTCGGTTGGATTTGTGCATTTATCTATACTGTTGCCGCTGCCTTCCGTTTGGCGCGCTTTAATGTGCAAATTGATGTTGTTGATAAGCGTTACTTCATTGGTCTGGCAAGTCCATTAGCAGCTTGTATTGTGGCGGCCTTTGTCTGGGTTGGCGTCGACAATAAGTTAATGCGTGACTACGCAGAATGGATTCCAGCACTAACGGCAGCCTTGGTCGTGATGAGTGGTTTCCTGATGGTGAGTAATGTGCGCTACTACAGTTTCAAAGAGTTAGATCGTAGTCGTGTACCTTTTGTGGTGATGCTGCCTATCGTATTGGTGTTTGGTATTGTTATGTACAACTTACCAATTGGTATTTTAGCAGTGTCATTGCTGTACGCATTCGCAGCGCCAGTTGCTGCATTAGGTCAGCGTTTGCGTGGCAAGAAGGGCTGATTAGTATAAACAATGATCGATTTGTACAAAAACGAATCGATCAGCAGGTTTTTTGGTGATTTTGTTGT
>CAYYWS010000037.1:0-11413 GCA_964473955.1 uncultured Paraperlucidibaca sp.
GAGCGGGCTTGGATGTCTGGCCTGCGCATCATGGTGAATGATTTAGTTGAAAACGAAACGTTGTGTGAAATTCAACGTAACGTCACTAAAGAGCCTTTGCGCGACTGTAATGAAATGAATAGCGCGGCACGCCAAGTGGGCACCTTGTATGCACTGCAAGACTATATTGATGCGCAATATCGTGGTCGCGGCAAAGGCTGGTTCCGCATTGTGTTAACACCAGAAGAAGCAAGAGAAGTCATTGCCGAGGGTAAGTTGGCAGTAGTGATTGGCATTGAAATATCCAATGTCTTGGACTGTAAACTGATCTATAACCCGTTGCGTACACAGGAGCCATTTCAAGAAACGGGTACCGGTATTAATGAAAACCGCTATACCTGTGACCAAAACGTGGTGCGCAACCAGTTAGATCGTTTGCTGGACTTAGGCGTTCGGCAAATTATTACCATTCATGAATTCGATAACGCTTTTGGTGGTAACGGCATTTTTGATGGCTTAGTACTTAACCTAGGCAATCGTGAAAACACCGGCGGCATTCCATCGCAAGACATTAACAAGCTCACTGGTCTACTGAGTAACCCTATGGGTATTTCACCTTTGGGTTATATCCAGTCCGCTGAAACCCCAACAGGTGAGTTCTGGACCACCTATGACTGTCCACAGCTAGATGAGACCCCAGGTTTCACGGGTTACTTGTGGGATCGTTTTGGCGGCACCCAAATGACGAGTCTTTACACCACTGGCTTGCCCGATCAGTTATGTCCGTTCTTGGGGCAGGGTGGCCGTCCCGGTGGCATAACACCGTGTTATCCAAACAAGCGGCAGTGTAATGCGCGTTGGATGACGCCTATGGGTTTGTTTGCCTACCAGCTGTTGATGGAAAAAGGACTGATCTTTGATATCGATCACCTTGAATTGGAAATGAAAACGCAGGCTTTGGAGTTGGCTGAGGCTCAGCCGATTGCTTATCCTTTTGTGTCGACACACGGCACCTTTGGTGGCACCAGCCGTGATCAGACATTACGTATTTTGCGCAATGGTGGGTTTTTATATCCCAGCCTTTCCAATGGCCCACGCCTAATTCGTGACATGGCAGAGCTCAAAGCAATTTGGCGAACCCTGCCAGAACCGCGGCCATTGTTTGGTTTTGGTTTTGGTACCGATACTAATGGTCTATCCGCTCAGGCTTCACCTCGCGGTAATGTCTCTGCCGACAAAGCAGTACGTTATCCCTATGACTTATTTGTTGGCACTGTGTTTGATCAGTTAACAGATTTTTCGGGTAAAACCGCCGTTCGCTTTTTCCAGCCCGAAGAGCGAGATGCACTGGGTAATGGCCGTACATGGTCGTTGGATGAAGACGGCAGTGCACATTACGGCATGATGAGTGGTTTGGTGCAGGAAATGCGCTTAGAAGGTACGCCACAAGATATGCAGGATTTGTTTAACTCTGCTGAGCGTTTTATCCAAACTTGGGAGCTGACATTAGCGGCGAGTGCCGCGATTAATGAAGCTGGAGGAGCTGTCACGCCGGAAGGTATTTTGCGTCCAGCACCTAAGCCGGTTAATCCTTTATTGCGCTTGCAACCGTAATGGTTAAGCTAGACCAAACTTCACTATCTTGAGAGTCTAGCTTGACCACGTTTAGCCCTGACAAAGCTCGGCGCGCGCTGCCGCCATTAGACTTAGCCATTAAAGCCCCTCTGCGAGGGGTGTTGGCTGAATACGCTCAGCACTATAAATTGCACACACTGGCTGATGGCGAGTCTGTGCAGCACTATCTGGGCAAACTCGATGCTTATGGTTATGACATCGCCACGCATGTTTTTCTGCCCACAACAAAACGTCCTAAGGGCACCTTGCTGATTGTGCATGGCTACTTTGATCATGTCGGTTTATATCGTCATGCCATTGAGCATGGTCTGGCGCGAGGTTATGCGGTGGTGGCTTATGATTTGCCCGGTCATGGTTTATCGTCTGGCGCCTCAGGTGTGATTGAAGATTTTCAGCATTATCAAGAGATTCTGGTGGATGTGCTTAGCGAGCTGAAGCCGCAGTTGCCATCCCCTTGGGTAGCAATAGGGCAGAGCACGGGTGGTGCTATTTTAATGGACCATGTGTTGTCGTCACTCGCCGCGGGTAAGCGACCTTTATTTTCGCGAGTGCAGCTACTTGCACCCTTGGTGCGCATTGCGCAATGGCGCAAGGTGCGTTTGGGGCAGTGGTTGTTTGGGCGTTGGCGGCTTTCGTTGCCACGTCATATGCGTCATAGCAGTACGGATAGTGATTTCATTAATTTTTTATGGCACAACGACCCGCTGCAATTTCGCACAATTCCGTTAACTTGGTTGAATAGTATGGTGCGTTGGGAGCGTTATATTCATGCCTTGCCGCGTTGTCGTTTCCCGATCTCACTAGTGCAAGGCGAGCGTGATGAAACCGTGGATTGGCGTTATAACATCGGCTTTGTTAAGCAGCGTTTTTTTGTCGAAGGGCAGCTGCAGATTCCGGAGGCTTCGCATCATTTAATTAATGAGCGTGCCGACTTACGACAGCAGCTGATGCAGGCGATGGATCAATATTTGCTGAAGTAATGCTTAATGGTGAGTCACACTTGTGGCAAATCAGTTGGAGTGGCAGTATCCGTTGTCACTTAATCGAATAGCTATAACGATAAATGGGAGTTTTTATGGCGGCGCAACGTATCGAAATTATTCAAGAGTTTCCATTCTCAGTCGAAAAGCTTTTTGCTTTCCTCAGCGACCATGAAAACTTGGGCGTCATCTTCCCGCTAAAAATCACTCGCATTCGCGATGGCCAGGGTTCAGTGAATGGTGTCGGCTCAACACGTCGTATGGCAGCGCCCGGCGGCCTAGTGTCGTTAGAAGAAACCAACACCAAAGTAGAAGAAAACCAGTTGATTGAGTACACCATCAGCAAGGGTGGTTGGCCTGTTAAGAATCATTTGGGTGTGATGCGTTTTTATCCGTTCCAGAATGGTTCGCGCCTGCATTACACCATTGATTTGGATTCGGCGATTCCCGGCACAGCATGGTTGATTGCTAAGGGTCTAGAAGCGCCAATTCGTGTTGGTCTAAAGAAGCTAGCTAAGCGCGGCGTCTAACTAAAAAGCCCCCATCATGGGGGCTTTTTTATGCGGCATTGATGCCAACCAATACCTCTAGTCGTCCAGGTCGTACCCGCAAATCACGAATCTCAAATTGCTGCACCAGCTGAGTGAGCAACTCTTTACTGTCTTTCAGTGTGGTCAAGCCTGGCAACACGCTTAAATCGGTTAGCCCCACTAGCTTCTCAACCATCCACGAGCGATTGTTTAAGAAGTCCAGCATGGCGGTTTCGCCTAAGTCGATACGCCATAAACGTGGGCCTTCATTGATGACGCCGGGAATATTGGCCAGCATTTGATGCACTGGCGCTTTGGTCGGTAAACGGTTAGCCACATAGAATGCGCCACGACCAATTTGTTTGGCGGCCCAATTTGCAATTAGGTTAGTTTGTCTAAATTGAGCATCCAGCTCCTCATTAACTTGGCGTACGCGTAAGTAATTACTGTCGCGCGAAACCTTGCACTCGAGCACGTCAAAGTCTAGTTCGACGGTATAAATCAGACGGTTGTGATGACCATCAACGGCCACGGTAATGCGGTCATCTCCGCAATACACCGTTAGGTGATCAATATTAGGATTGCTGGCAAACTTTTGGCGAAGCTGGCGGTTAAGTTGGCTCTCAGAAAAGGTCAGCGTTAATGTGGACTTACGCAAATAGGCTTGCGCCATTTGCAGCGCCACCTCTTTTGCCACTTGGCCTGCTGCTTTGGCGGTATCGCCAGCAAATTGCGCAGCAACCTTGGCGCCATCTTCGGCTAGCTGCGCCACCACTTGCGCGCCTTCAGAAGCGATTTGCAGTGCTGAGCGTGCTGCTTCATTTGCGATTTCAGCTACACCTTTGGCGGTTTCATTGGCCATTCCACTGACTTCTTTGGCTGTTTCGGCAGCCATTACCGCCATGTTTTTTGCCGTGGTACGGGCCTGACCTACTACCTCGATAGCATTTTTAGCGACGCGCTTAAGCGGCTCACGAAGTGAGGGCTTAGCCGTTGCCAATGGTGGCTTTTCAGATGGCGTGTCATCAGACATGTCGAGTGCTCACCTTTAATTTCGGAAAATGACAGACTCAGTTAACGGTGCTCGCACAGTACGTGCGGCGTTAGCTGCAATACTAGTGTCCTCGTAACCAAACGAGATGCCAAATAAAATCGCGATATTATCGTCAACACCAAATACTTCACGCACATCGTTTGGGTAATACCCCATGGAGCCTTGAGCACAGCTAGCAATACCATGAGCGGTCATGGCTAGCATCAGTGTCTGTGCGTACATGCCAACATCCAGCGCCATTAAGGTATCGAAAGATTTATCCATGCCTAGAAAACAAACATGTGGCGCATCGAATAGTTCAAAGTTGCGCAAAGTGGCACGCATACGTCCCATTTTGTCATCACGGGCAATACCCATGGCGCCATAAAGCGCTTGCGCACACTCCACTTGGCGGCTGCGATGCACGCCGCTCAGGCTGGGCATAAAACCAATGTCAGGCGTCATGGCTTTGCCGCTGGCTACGCCTTCTGTAAAGCGCTGCTTCAAAATATCTCGTGTTTCGCCAGAGGCAACATACACTTGCCATGGCTGCACATTGCAGTTGGAGGGTGCCCACTGTGCTAACTCAAAAACCTGCTTTAACACGTCGGGTGCAACGGGTTCTGGCTTAAAACCACGAACGGAGCGGCGCTGACGAATGGCATCGGGTAATGAGAGAGTTTGAGCAACTGACATAAACGGCATCCACGCTTAATAATATAGTGCCGATACTTTAGCTGAAAACATTAAGACTGGTTAGTCATGGCCAGCGGTAGTTCAAACCAGAATGTGGCGCCACGTGGTTTTGCTGGCAAAAAGCCAATGCGACCTTGCATTTGTTCGACCAGTGCTTTGCTAATGGCTAAACCTAAGCCGGTACCGCCCGGATTGCGTGTATTTGATGAGTCCTCTTGTGCAAAACGAGTGAACAATCGCGGCTGGAATTGTCGGTTAATGCCGGGCCCTTGGTCGGTGATTGTTATGCGTGCAAAGCCATCGACTTGAGAAATATGAATAGTGACGGTGGTGTGCGGCCCTGAGAACTTAATGGCATTGGATAATAAATTAGTCAGAATTTGCTGGAATCGAAGTGCGTCGACCATGACCTGTGGGCGCTCTGATCCTTCAACGGTGACGGTAACACTAAATTTATCAGCATAGGGTGACAGCTCATCGACCGCTTGTTTGACTAGGTCATGAGCCGGGTAGGCTTCTAGTATTAGCTGAATATGGCCAGACAACAATTTATCCATATCAAGCAAATCATTGATCAATTTTTTCAGTGTTTCACTATTGTTGTAAGCCAATTTAATCAGCTCTTTCATATTGGCTGGAACTGATCCAAGCGCTTCATTGTCGAGCAGGCTTAGAGCGCCAATAATAGCGGTTAGCGGGGTGCGCAATTCATGGCTGGTTGTTGAAATAAACTCGTTCTGCAGTTGTTGTAATTTTTTGCTTTCGCGTAGGTCACGAATATGAATCAACCAACCTTTGCTACCCATTTCAATGCTGGCAATGCTGAGCTCACACTCAATCGAGTGGTGATCAATAAAGTGTTTAAGTTCAGATTCAATAGCAGGCACATGATAGGTCGATGAAGACGTCAGGACTGTCATTGTGCTTTCGCGACAACGCTCGCTGAGCAAGTTAGAGAACGGCTGGTTTTGTAGTAAGTGCGCACTAATTCCCAGTAGTTCAGCACAGGCTGGGTTGGCTGCAGTCACCGTATGCGTGGGACTGAGCAGTATCATGCCTTGTGATGAAGCGATAAAGGCGGCACTAAAAATATGTTGTGACTTCAGTAGGTCTGCTTGCATTTCCATGACTTGCTGATCACGGTATTGCAGCCGGAAAATAAATAAGCCAATCAGTACCGCAGCAAAATAAGCCAGAAAGTGCTCGGTAGCCACTGGCGATGCGTTGCTATGCCTTAAACGACCCCAGACCTGACCTGACAGATTTTGTATCGGTAGATCGACCGAGCTAATGAAGTTTTGTGGTGACTCAACATGATTGTTATTAAAAACAAACAAAATATCTAAACCACGCGCTTTTGCTTTTGCTGTTGCTTCCTCAATTAATTTATCAATATCAATGATGCTGCTAATGAGTCCCCAGTATTCTTGATTGTTATTGATATAAACCGGAATTCGATAGGCTAGTCCACGGCCACCTTGTGCCAAGTTAATGGGGCCTTGCATAAACGATTGGTTAGTTTTAATGCCATGCTCAATTTGTGGCCACTGGTCCGGTATGGATGGGAAGTTAAGACCAACAGCGGCCTCATTATCTTTCAGCGGAAACACCATTGAGATGGTGTTGTTGGGTGCTAGGCCAATGTTGCGGATATAGCGGCCTTGTTTAAAGAGGCTTTGCAGCCAAGGCTTCATGTCACTGTCATGGATGATGCCATTATTTGCCTGGATATAAGCTGAAATCCCTGAGCCCAAATACATATTGGCGTTTAAATGAGATAAGAACTCTGCACGGATTTCGAGCAGGATGTTTTGCACCAAAGCTTGTTCGGCTTGACGTGACTGTGTGTTGCGAATATCGATGACATAACTGGCCAGCGAAATTAGCAACAGCATCACAACCGTCGGCACTAGCCAAATTCGAACATTGCGCTGATTCAGCATGCTTCGCTCTGATCCAAGTAATGGGATTTATCTTACGCCAATCATCATTGTATTCTGTATGTGTTTTGTGGAGTCAATATAGCTTTTTGCTATCGAAATCATATTTATATTCAATTTTTACAGTAAAAATTAGTTCTTTAGAATCATGGCGTGAAACAGAAAAACGTTATTTCGATTCTTTAAGAGGACATCACCATGAAAAGAAAAAATACATCGATGTTGTCGGCCTTAGCGGTTGCTATTGCACTGACAACACAGGCTATCCCAGCACAGGCACAAGGGCCAATTAAAACCAATCAATTTTGGTGGCCAGAGCAACTCAACCTAAGCCCGCTGCGTTCGCAAGGTGCGGCATCTAACCCACTCGGTGAAGACTTTAACTACGCTGAGGCATTTGCCAAGCTGGACCTTGAGGCTGTCAAAAAAGATATCGAAACATTAATGAAAACTTCTCAGGCTTGGTGGCCAGCGGACTATGGCCACTATGGCCCATTTTTTATTCGTATGGCTTGGCACAGCGCCGGTACTTACCGCGTATTTGATGGTCGTGGTGGCGCAGGTGGTGGCCAGCAGCGCTTTGACCCGCTCAACAGTTGGCCAGATAACGCCAATCTTGATAAAGCCCGCCGACTGCTGTGGCCGATTAAGCAGAAGTACGGCCAGAGCTTGTCATGGGCTGACTTGATGGTGCTCACTGGTAATGTCGCACTGGAGTCCATGGGATTTAAAACCTTCGGTTTTGCCGGTGGGCGTGAAGATCAGTGGGAGCCAGATTTGGTCTATTGGGGTCCGGAAAAAGAGTTCTTAGCAGATGAGCGCTACAGTGGTGATCGCAAACTGCAAAACCCATTAGCCGCTGTCCAAATGGGCTTAATTTACGTTAATCCTGAAGGTCCTAATGGCAATCATGATCCGTTAGCGGCTGCCAAAGATATTCGTGAAACCTTCGCACGCATGGCGATGAATGATGAAGAAACAGTAGCGCTGATTGCTGGCGGCCATACGTTTGGTAAAGCACATGGTGCTCACGACCCTGCTAAGTGTGTAGGCGCTGAGCCTGCCGCTGCAGCTATTGAAGAGCAGGGCTTTGGTTGGAAAAACAAATGCGGTAAGGGTAATGCGGAAGATACCGTGACCAGTGGTCTGGAAGGTGCATGGTCAGTAAATCCAATTGCGTGGACTACGCAGTATCTCGATAACCTCTTTGCCTTTGAGTGGGTGCAAGCCAAAAGCCCCGCTGGTGCCGTGCAATGGGTGCCAGAAAACAATCAGGCGGCTAATTTAGTACCGGATGCACATATTCCTGGCAAGCGTCATGCGCCGATCATGTTCACTACCGACTTGTCGTTAAAAGTGGATCCGATCTATCGCGAAATTTCACTGCGCTTTAAGGAAAACCCGAAAGAGTTTGAGCGTGCGTTTGCCAAAGCATGGTTCAAGCTGACCCACCGTGATATGGGGCCACGTGTTCGCTACATTGGTGCTGATGCGCCAGACGAAACCTTAATCTGGCAGGATCCAATTCCAGCGCTGGACCACCCGATGATCAATGAAGCTGATATCGCACTGCTGAAATCACGTATCTTGTCATCGGGTTTAACGGTGCCAGAGCTGGTGCGAACTGCTTGGGCGTCGGCATCCACCTTCCGTGCTACCGATTTACGTGGTGGTGCTAATGGTGCGCGTCTTCGCCTGGCGCCACAGCGAGCATGGGCGGTTAATAACTCACGTGAGTTAAACAAAGTGCTTGGTCGCTTAGAGCGCATTCAAACTGACTTTAATCGTGCACAAGCTGGCGGTAAAAAAGTCTCTTTAGCTGATTTGATTGTGCTGGGTGGTACAGCAGCCATTGAAAAAGCAGCAAAAGATGCGGGCCACAGTGTTGATGTACCGTTCACGCCAGGCCGTATGGATGCCTCACAGCAGCAAACCGATGTTGAGTCGTTTGCGGTGTTAGAGCCGAAAGCCGATGGTTTCCGTAACTTCTACTCCAATGAGAGTTACCTGCCACCCGCTGAAGCGTTAGTTGATCGTGCCAATTTGCTCAACCTTCGTGTGCCGGAAATGACGGTATTAGTCGGTGGTATGCGTGTGTTGAACGCAAATGCTGGCCAGGCTGCTCATGGTGTATTCACCACTAAACCCGGTACGCTCAGCAATGACTTCTTTGTTAACTTACTGGATATGTCTACTCAGTGGTCAAAGTCGTCTAAAGCAGAAGGTATCTACGAAGGCCGTGATCGTGCCAACGGTAAAATGAAATGGACAGCAACACCAGTTGATCTGATTTTTGGGTCTAACTCGGAGTTGCGTGCCATTGCTGAGGTCTATGCTGGCGATGATGCCAAGCAAAAGTTTGTCACAGACTTTGTAGCGGCATGGACTAAGGTGATGAATGCCGATCGTTTTGATCTGAAATAAGTTGCTGAGTTTGCGTCGGTGTCAGCGCTTGCTGATGCCGACGCTCACATCTAAACGTCCAGGTTGTACCCGCAGTCCGCTCACTTCAAATTGATTCACTAACTGCTGTAGCAACTCACGGCTTTCATGCAGCACATTTAATCCTGGTAATAAACTAAAGTCGGTCAGCTCCACGAGCTTGTCGAGCATCCATGAGCGATTTTCAATAAAGCCGAACAAACCGGCTTCATCCAAATCAATGCGCCAACGGCGATGTCCATCGGCATGAATGCCGGGAATATCTTTAATGATGTGTTGTGCTAATGAAGGTAGCGGGAACTTATTAGCTAAACGAAAGGCATGATGACTGGCTTTGCGTGCCGCCCAGTTAAGCGCGAAGTTTGCTTGTCGTATTTGTGCATCAAGGTTCTCATCGAGCTGCTGCAAATAAATACTGCGCTCGTCTTTGCTGACTACACAGCGTGTCACTGCAAAATGCAGCTCAACGGTATAAATCACCCGCAGATAATGGCCATCAACTTTCACTTTGAGTTGGTCATTGCCGCAGTCGAGGCTTAGGTGGTCAATGGCTTGGTGATTGCTGATGCGCTGGCGAATTTGGTGGTTTAACACGGGTTCAGGTAGCGGCAGGGTAAGTGATCGTTTGCCTAAATAGGTTTGCGCCAGCTTTAGCGCATTATCACTGGCCGTGCCGACCAGTCCGCGCGCGGCGTCTCTTGCCGTGTCGCGGGCGAGCTCGGCAATCTCCAAGCCCTGACCCAAGCTACGTTTCAGTAACCCCTTGTTGCGTGGTGAACGAGGCTTTTCCATGGCACCTTCCTGCTAAGCGTTTTGTGTCTGTTATACACAGGATTGCTTGCCCTCGTCAGCCGTTGCTGTGCAGGCCGTCTGACCAGCCGTCGCCATGCGCTAAAAAGCCAGTGGCTTATCTAGACAAACTATTAAAGTACTCATGGGTGCCTTGCTGAGCCATGGCATCTGTAATGCGGCTAATCGCTTGTGCATAGGCCGCGGTTCGTAGTGTGGTGTTATGTGTTTCGGCATAGTCCATGCATAACCCTCCCTCACGAGCTAGGCGTGCGGCCAGCCGCTGATTGACCTCTTCTTCGGACCATGTGTCGCCCATGCGGTTTTGTACCCACTCTAGGTGGCTAACGATGACACCACCTGCATTGACCAGCACATCAGGTAGCACCTCAATACCGCGATCAGCTAACAGCTGGTCCGCTGCACTATTAATGGGGCCATTGGCAATTTCTAGAATCGTTGCGGCCTTTACCGATGCGGCATTGTTTTCGGTGATAGCGTTCTCTAAGGCGGCCAGCACCAGCACATCGACATCCAGTGCTAGCAGCTCGTCGTTAGTGAGTTGCTCCACTGCAGCCTCTTCGCAAACCGAGGCATCACAATAGACCAAGCCTTTAAGCTTTTTGGTTTTTTGTTTGTGCTGCCAGACCTGCTCCGGATCCAGTCCATCTGACGTGTAGATGGCACCTTGTGAGTCTGATAGTGCCACGATACGGTATCCCTGCGAATGCGCTAGCCGAGCAAAGTGGTAACCAGCATTACCAAAACCTTGGATCGCCACAGTCAATTTTTTGGGTGATTTTCCTTGCCGCTTGGCCCATAAATCAAGCACTTGTAGTGCGCCGCGGCCGGTGGCTGCTGTTCGGCCTTTAGAGCCACCTAAGCCCAAAGGTTTACCGGTAATGGTCGCTGGAACTTGCCTGCGTTCAATTTGTGCAAACTCGTCAGCCATCCAACCCATAATGGTCTCATTGGTATTCACGTCGGGTGCAGGAATGTCTTTGTCTGGCCCAATAAAGTCATGAAAGGCACGAATATAACCACGTGACAGGCGCTCCAGCTCCAGCCGGGAAAGTGTTTTAGGATCAACACAAACACCGCCTTTAGCGCCACCAAACGGAAGGTCTACTGCTGCGCATTTAATGGTCATCCAGAAGCTGAGTGCGGTCACCTCTTCTGCAGTAACGTCCGGATGATAACGAATGCCACCTTTGCCGGGTCCGCGGGTGTCGTTATAGCGAATTCGCCACGCCGGAAAAAGCTGCAAGGAGCCATCATCCATGCGGACAGGGATATTGGCTTGGACGGTTTGTTGCGGTTGAGCTAGTCGTCGACGTATGTCTGTCGCAATGTTGAGTCGATCAAAGAGTGCGTTGAGTTGAGGGGTTA
>CAYYWS010000037.1:11513-13922 GCA_964473955.1 uncultured Paraperlucidibaca sp.
GCTTCCCAGGTGCCCCCTAATACTTCCTCACTAATGTGTACATCGACCTGATGATTTAACGCATTAAAACGTTGAATGGTCTGCAGCAGTGGTTGCAGTGGCAATATGCTGTCGCGGGCAATGCGCAGCCGAGTTTCCCAGCCAGCCTCTACCTGCTTAACGACTTCCTCTAAGCGATCCGCGGCTTGTAATAAATGACGTCCTTCTGCAAGCAATAGTCGACCAGCTGGAGTCAGGATGGCGCGATGACCGCTTCTATCAAAAAGTTTGATGTCTAAGTCTGATTCTAGCTTTTGAACTGTATAGGTGAGTGCCGAAGGCACACGGTGTAGCGCTGATGCGGCAGCAGTAAAGCTCCCTTTTTTGTCGATATAATCAATTGCTCTGAGTGCATCTAGGGTAATTGCATGGTGCATATGTCATGACTTTATATATTCAAATTATTTGAATAATCACATCAAAATCTTCCGCTATCAAGTGCAGTAAAGGGCAATTAAAGTGACATCACTGGGTTCAGTAACCCATTTAGACATAAATTGAATGACGGAGAATTAAGATGAATATTGCCCCTTTTTTTCATGCCGGTTCAGCTAACGCGCTATCAGCACTGGCACTGCGTATACCGTTAGGCATCATTTTTGTGGCCCATGGTGCGCAAAAACTATTTGGTTGGTTTGGTGGTTATGGCTTAGAGGGAACCGGTGGTTTCATGTCATCGATTGGTCTAGAGCCTGGTGTATTAATGGCAGCGCTGGCTGGTTCTGCTGAGTTCTTTGGCGGTTTAGCTTTGCTATTTGGTTTGTTGTATCGGCCTGCCGCTGTAGTACTAGCGTTTACGATGTTGATTGCTTTAACCGTGGTGCATTTGCCTAATGGTTTGTTCATGAGCAACAACGGTTATGAGTTCGCATTGGCATTATTGGCCGGCAGTGTGGCCATGGCCCTGTCTGGTGCTGGCCGTTACAGCTTGGACCAGTTGATTCACAACCGACTTCGATAAAGGAGGTTTGAAATGATTCGTATTCGACACGGTGATGAGCGCGGGAGAGCCAACTTCGGTTGGCTCGACAGTCGCCACACGTTTTCCTTTGGCTCGTATTACGATGCGCGACACATGGGTGTTTCGGCACTGCGTGTCATTAATGAAGATAAAGTGACACCTGGTGCTGGTTTTGGTGAGCACGGTCATCGTGATATGGAAATCATTAGTGTGGTGTTGCAAGGCGAAATTGCCCATAAAGACAGCACTGGCACCGTGGCTTATTTGCGGCCTGGTGAGGTGCAATTAATGTCGGCTGGTAGCGGTATTCGTCATAGCGAGTTTAATGCCTCGAATACAGAAGCGTTACATTTCCTGCAAATTTGGATTGAGCCAAATGTGAAAGGGCAAGCGCCAGGGTATCAGCAGCAAACGTTTACTCCGCGTGAAGGGTTAACCTTGTTGGCAAGTGCTGACGGTGCTGATGGCAGCATGGTGCTGAAGCAGGATGCTAGTGTGTGGCAGTTGCTGTTGCCAGCACAGGGTGAGCAGACCTTGCGTCTTGCAAAAGGCCGCACCGGGTATCTGCATCTCATCGAGGGTGAGCTGCTTGTTGCTGGTGAACACTTAGTGGCTGGTGATGGTGTGACACTAAGTGCTGACCAACAGTTTGTTGTGCGCGTTGGTGTTAACCCCGTGCGAGCTCTTTGGTTTGATCTGCCCTGACTATGAGTCGTTGGGCTCGCGTAACTGCGCGTTTAACTGATCAACAAGGCCGACCCAGTCAGCATCTTGGACCATGGCTTCACGTAAAAATTCACGTTGGCCGGCGCTCCAGAATGGCGCGTTCACAAGAAAAACCTCTTCAGGAAGCGGCCGGTGAGTAGCAATGAAGCGCTCTATCGAAGCGGCATCTGAAGGGAGCCCTAGTTGATCAAATAATTCACTAAAGGTGTGTAGGTTGTTGTCCATGGTGGTGCTCCGTGAGCTAACAATCAGAACTAACACCATAGCGCATAAATGCAGCAGACATAAAAAAACCAGCGGGTAAGCGCTGGTTTTTTAATTTGGTGGAGATGGCGGGGATCGAACCCGCGTCCGCCAGCACTCTACTCTCGGACCTACATGCTTAGTCGTCTCAATTGATTTAACCGGTTACGGCCCGAGCGACAGGGTGTAACAAGCGATCCTCTAGGTTTTAGCTGATCAGCGCGAGGCGAACGTCACAGCGATCCAGTATTTTTTGCGCTGACCGCCCCCGCATACTGGCATGCAAGCTTGGTCATAAGCCGGATTTAGGCGGCTAGTGCGTAGTTTTCGTCGTTTGCGACTATTTGTTTGGAACGTTGATTTAGGAGAGACAATCCACTCTCCGCATGCACCTACGAGCTTCATAACCAACGTCGAAGCCATGTCATCCCCGTAGCATT
>CAYYWS010000038.1:0-8680 GCA_964473955.1 uncultured Paraperlucidibaca sp.
ATAAATTTTGGCGACCGGGGTTTTGAAAATCCGCGTGTCGGCGGTTCGATTCCGCCTCCGGCCACCATATACAAAGCAAAAAGCCTCGGTAATGCCGGGGCTTTTTGTTATCTGCACTTTCTAACTAAGCACGAACGATGACCCATACACCGGCTAGTAGCATGACGACTGCCGCCACGGTATTTATGGCACGATTAAACGATGATCCAAAGGCATTTCCGGCTCTTACAGCCACATAGACATACACCAGCTTGATGCCACCAACGGCAACAATGGTGATGGCTGAAATAATAATGATGTCTACCAGAGTCAGCGTTGATAAATTAATAAACGCTGGTAGGAAGCCTAGGTAAAACAGAATGGCTTTTTGGTCGCCTAAGGTGATGAGCAGGCCCGTCATGAAGCTTGAGAAACGTGATGTCGGGGAAACTTGGTAGTGCGTCGAGGCCTTGGCACTTGCCCGCCACATCATAATGCTGAGCCAAATTAAATATCCACCACCGGCGAACTTAACCAACATAAATGCTGGCCCTAGTACCTCAACTAGCAACACCAAACCGAATAGGGCTAACAAAATAAAAAAGATGTCGCCCAGAACAATGCCGGCAGTTGTGAGTGCGCCATGTAACATGCCGGCGCTTGCCGCTTTGGCGGTCACCGTCAGTACGCTAATACTAGGCACTGCTGCCAATATCAGCATGGCGACGAATAAGGCACTAATGCTAGTTAGACTGAGACTCATCTCGATAGGCGATTAAGACCAAAGCAATTATAGGTAAGTTTAGTGGCAGTGAACGCTGCCTTTGCTGTTGTCCATATGGCAGCACTGGCCTGGAGGGGAGCTTTTTCTGCATCCACCACCGTGTGCTAGAGCGGTACCGCTAAAAATTAAAAGCGTGAAAACGACTAATATTTTTCTCATGGCCAGCTCTCCGTGCCTAACTTTTTATGTTGGAGCACATATGATTGATGGGTAGGTCGCCTAGCACAGCATACGCCGACATAGTGACCACGACTACATGTCAGGCTGGCATCCCGTCACTGTGATCGTTAACATCGCGCCATTAGTTTCTAGGGGACTTGTTATGAGCCTGCCATTGCCGGTGCGAAACGCGGCACTGTTTGACGAAATTGCCACATGGTTATGCCAAATTCCACACGCCAAAACGCTTGGCTTTCAGTTTGTGCAGGGCGAGCGTGGGCGAGCTACTATGATGCTGCCCTATGACGAGCGTTTAGTTGGCAATCGTAAAACTGGCGTGCTGCATGGCGGCGTTATTACCTCTTTAGTTGATACCACTAGCGCTTTAAGCATTTTCTCTATGCTCGAAGCGCCTTGTGGCTTTCCTACGCTGGATTTACGCATTGATTACTTGCGCCCTGCTACGCCGGGCTTGCCAGTGTATTGCAGTGCTGAGTGTTATCGCCTGACCCGCGAAATTGCGTTTACCCGTGCTACCGCTTATCAGGACGATCAGGCGCAGCCGGTAGCATATAGCGTCGGTACGTTTATGCGGGGCAACAGTTTCGCCGAACCTAACTCCCCGAAAGAGGCCTAATTCATGAGCGAGTTATCAACACCTATTAGCTTTGCTGATGTGTTGGCGCAGTCGCCATATGCACAGTTGCTAGGCGTGGAAATGCAGCTAATAAATGCCACGCCGCAGTTCGTGCTGCCATTTCGTCCAGAGAATATTGGTAATGATCAATTGCCTGCATTACACGGCGGTGTCATTGGCGGTTTTATGGAAACCGCAGGCATTTTGCATTTGCTGTGGCTGCGTGAGTCGACGGAAACACCTCGAACGGTAGACTTCTCTATTGATTACTTGCGTGCTGGACGAGCGCAGGTGTTATATGCCGAGTGCAGTGTGACGCGCCAAGGCAAGCGCGTAGCTAACGTTCATGTTAGTGCTTGGCAGGAAAGCCGAGATAAGCCTGTGGCCGTGGCAAGGGCTCATTTTTTGCTCGGCTGAATTTTTGCCGACAAATGGTATTGCACAGCTGTTTACATAAAGTTACAAAGAGAATACGAACAGTCAACACATTCTGTGCAGGTCTGTTTGATTAACTGTGCATATATATGCGAGGGAAAAAAAATAATGAAATTACAAAAAAGCCAAATCGCCATTGCGGTTCTGCTGGCGTCTTTACCGTTTTCTGCCGTTGCTGCAGAAGCTGACACCCCACAAGCTGTTTACAATAAATTAGTTGCTAACTCTCCTGCTGGTGACCCAACGGGTCAGGGTCAAACCGGTGTTAACGCTATTTCTGGTGCTCTAGAAGCCACAGTTCTATCGGAGCAAAATCCTTTTGAAGCCCAAGCTGATGGAGTTGATAACGCAATAGCGGCGGGTGTTGCTGGTGCGCCAGACGGTCCATTTGCAGGTGGTGGAGACCCTGATCCTGAAGATCCTCCAGTAGCGCAAAGCGATGTTCAGCGTGACCGTTTTGACTCAGCCAATGTATTCATGAATAACGGCGATGCGGTGTCGCAGCGCTTAATTGATTTGTCGCCAGATCAAAACCCAATCAAGTCGCAGATGCAGGGTGGTCGTGACACAGTAGTTGGTTTTGCTCGTGATAACGTTGTTGAAGGTATCAACAATGGTGCTGGTGGCTCACCAGGTGCAAACACATTTTGGTCACAAACAGATACCAACACAACGCCGCCAAATGGCATGAAAGCAGGTGAAGATGCTTTTGCAACCTTGGTTGATCAGGGTGTTTTTGGTGTAGTTAATGGTGTGATTAATCTACCAGCCATGGCTGCGGGTGGCGAAACTGACCCAACTGCCTATGCAACAGCAATCCAAGCTATTCCGACAGCAGTACAAACTGGTGTAACTGCGGCATTGTTCGCATTTGAAAATCCGAATGTTGCATCTGCAGATGATCCAGTAGTTGCCGATGGCGGTGTCTCAGACGCTATCCTGTTGACAGCCACTGGCATGGTTCCTGGTGCAGCCGATACTTGCTTCTTTACATCAGCTGTTAGTGATGCAGGTGTTGAACTAAACTTCGGAACTGCTGAGTCCTATCTGTCTGCATCTGGTAAGTCGGCTGATGCCACAGTTACTGTGTTGTGTGGTGACAAAGACGATGCTAATAAAGCGCTTAGGTTGAGTACTGCTCAAGTTGGACAAGATGATGTTGTCAACGGTGATATTGGTGGTGAAGAAGCAAGCTTTACTTTGTTAGCTGAAGATGCGCCACTGGCAAGCTTTGCCATGACCGACTTCACTAGCTCAAATAGTATTGCCTTGTCTGCAACTTATGACAAAGCCTCTGCCGCTGGTCGTAAAGGTGGTTTGGTTTCCTTTGCAGCTAATCAGTATCTATACGTTCGTGTAGACTAATTTACCTTGTGCTTTTTTCATCTGGCTCCGTAAGGGGCCAGATGTCATTTTAGGTATAATTTATGCGACTTATAACAGCGCTGCTAGGCCTATTTCTATTGGTGTCGCCCTTGCAAAGTTGGGCCACATTTGAGATGGCACAAACTCGTATTTTTTTTAATTCAGATCAAAACTCAGCCACTGCTGTTCTGCGTAACACCGGCACTTATGCCGCTATATATGACATAAATCTGACGCCGCGCCATGCGGAGCAAGGTAATCCAGGTCAATTAAGCATATTTCCCAGTCGTTTCCGTTTAGAGCCGGGACAGAGACAAGTTATACGAATTATTTTTCAGAATAAGGCTCAAGCTAAACCACCGTTATTTTTTTATTTAGACATTCTAGAAACTACTGAAAATATCAGTCCATTAAGTGAGCGCTTTGTGCCGATAAGATTCGGTATCCCTATTTATTATGTTGACCCAAAAGTGAAGCCGAACATTAGTTACGACCTTTTTCGTGAGCAAAACGGAACCAGAGTGGTCGGTGTAAGCATTCGTAATACTAGTGACACAGTGGTCATACTGAATGAAGTAACACTGGGGGGAGCACATCGTTTCCCATTAGATGCGGTGTTATTACCTAACGAAACCAAGGTAATCAATCCACGAGGTTGGCAGCCACCCTATGTGTTTGAAATTAGAAATTTTGGGCATATGGAAGTTAAATGAAACGATTTGCTGCTTTTGTCTTGGTGCTTTGGGCTGCAGTAACTCAGGCAGAGGTGGCGACTGAGCAAATTCTTTCTTTGACCGTAAATCGAGAGCAGTCTGTTGTTGTTAAGGTGGTTAAAGATGAGACGTTAGGTTGGTTGGTGCCTTTAAGTGCACTGCCAGCTCATCGTTTAAAAGCTAACGCGTTAGAGGATGTGACGCGTATTCGTCGCGGTGACCAAGACTTTATTGCGGTATCGGTACTTGGTAACTTCATTATTGATGAGCGAGAAGCATCTGCTAATTTGCAGATAAAACCAGCACTGCTGGTGGCAGATGACATTAATTTGTCTCCTTTTACCTTGGCGCGCCCCAATGAGTTGCACCAAGGCCCCGCTTTTATAACTAATGTATTTGCCACGCTTCGTGAACAAGAAGACAGTCGACGCGCTGGTTACTTAGCCGTGGCCGATAGCCGACTGAGTCTGGGTATTTTGGGTACTTTGCATGGTGGCTTGAGGAGCTCGGCAGTACCCGACGGCGAAACAATTAACGAGCGTCTACCTTTTTTCGTAGAAAAGCACTTTATTGATCAAATGTTAACGTTACGTGCTGGTGAGGTTCGTGCTCAGTCTGATGTAAATGATGTCAGCTATGGTGTCGCAGGGTTTCAGTTGCAAAGTAACTTCTTAACTCGTCCAGACTTATTTCAACGTCCCACGTTAGATTTTTTTACGGCACTTGAAAGCCCATCGGTGGTTGAGCTTTTTGTTGATGGCCAGCGTCGATTCAGGCGAGAGTTTCAGGAGCCAGGAGAGGTAATGCTCTCTGATTTTCGTCCTTCTGGTGATGGCCGTGTATTGCTATTAGTTACGGATGCTTCAGGCACTCAGCGAGTAGTAGAGGCCGACTTCTATAATGAAAGTGGTCTACTCAAGCCAGGCTTAAGTGCCTATTCAATTTCTGCAGGTTTGTTTCGACAATCCGATGGTGAAGTGAATCGTAGTGGTGTAGCAGCCTTTAGCTGGCAGTACGGTTTTACTGAACAATTCACTGCCGGTCTATTCAGCGAGCTAGCGGGTTTTGATGAAAATGATGCTTTAGCGCGTGGCAGAAGCTTTGCAGGTAGTGCTGGGCTTAGTTTTGCGCTGTCATCACCGTTAGGTGGTTTTAGTGGTACTAGTCGTTGGCGCAGTGATAGCTTGAACCAAGAGGGTTTCAGCTCACGTTTAAATTGGCGCTATCGCTGGCGACAACCTTGGGCCCTACTGACTGCGGGTGCTACTGCAATTGATGAGCGTGAATATCGTACTCTGCTTGATGTAGAACGTGACCTGTCCGGCTACCGCGTATTTCTAGCAGCGGGGCTGCCTTATTTTACTGTTAATTTGGCTCAATTTGACTTGAGTGGTCAGTCTGGCTGGCAGTCCGCTATTACTACGCGGGTTGGAGCAGCAGATTTGAGTTTTAGTTGGCAAAAAGCGGGTGGCTTTTCGCATGTAGTTGGTGCCAGCGTATCGATGCCATTAGGTCCAACTCATGTGCGCAGTAGTGCTTTTAGAGCTAATAACAGTGGCACCACACAATATCGTTTAGAGGCGCGAAGTAATCTTCCAGAGCACAGAGCATCTGTCTTCTTCAAGGGCATTACAGATCAGGACAACAGCTTATCGGCACGTCGTCTTGCCGTTGGTGGTAGTCTGCGTGGAGAGTATGGGCTTGCTGCTTATGAGTATAGGGAGTTAGCAGGGCAGCGCCAACAAGTACTAGATGTGGCAACCGCAGTGGCAGTTGGTCCTGAGCTTAAAGCAGTCGCTACCTCACCACAGAGTAGCAACTCAGGTATAGCGGTTGTAAATGTTGGCATTCCAGGCGTGCAGGTCACGTCTTCTGGAGGGACTGCGGTTTCTGATAGTCGAGGGCTTGCACTGGTGCCTGTCTCTGGCTTTGGCCAACGACAAGCTATTGTGAACTTGCAGACATTGCCTGGCCGATACTTTTTACATGTGCCAAGTGCGGATGTTTCAGTGATGCCGGGACAAAGCGCGTATGCAGTGCTGCGACCTAGGCTATTAGCAACACTCATTAAAATACCTAATGGGCGTGACGGCGATAAGGTTTTAATAAATGGGCACGCGCATATAGTTGAAGATGGGCATGTATACAGTGATCGTTTACGTGCAGGACCAAATGAAGTTATACGTGAGGATGTAGTGTGGACGTTTAATTTGGACCAGCCAGATCCACCCTCGGTTATTGACTTAGAGGTAAAGTAAGCAATGAGGACAGCAATAAGGAGTCTAATTTGTGTGGCAATTTCAGCTTTTGCCATGCAGCTATCAGCGACTCCATTGCAGAGTCCGCTGTTAGCAGCGGTGGTTGTTCCAAACATCGATCTCAGCCCAAGCACAGTTGCCGAGACGCTTGCTCCAAAAAGCTTGCTGCAAGAAGACACCTTGCCAATACAGCCCGCTCCTACCGAGGCAGTAATATCGATAACCGATCAGCGATTACAACCGGGTTTAAGACTACTGCCTACGCTGCCAAATATGACACAGCTTCAGCAGCTATTACCTAATTGGTCTTTATTGGATGAGTTTGGTCGATCATTATTACCGGTAGCGGAAGATTTATTAACTGACGTTGAAAAGAAAGCACTAAACCTTACTCGTTGTCGATTTTTAAATGCTCAACATGCTGAGCTGAATTATGGCTTGATTGAGCCCCGTCAGGCTGCTGCTACAACTGGTATAAATGTGCATGTGATTTGCCCATTAGGCCAGTCTTTTGGTTTGATTCCAGCAATGAATAATCAGCCGGTAGATGCCTATCGAATACCAAGTAGCAGATCTGAGCAGCCTAGTATGAAGATTAAACTGTTAGATATTTCAGGTAGGCCGATTCAGGACGTGACATATAGTGGCACTGGTCGTGTTGAAACGGTGCAGTTGATTGGCCTACTGCAGCCAAGTGATGGTAATACAGCACTACCTGCGGGTGAGGTTCGTTTACCCGCAGGTAGCAGTGTTTTAATTAGGTTGCCGTAGCGCCTAGTGGCATATCGCGAGTTTCTTTAAACAACAGCAGTGCACCAATGCTAATGGCAGAGGCTACCATTAGGTACCAACCTACGGCTTCTAAGCCATAGTTACTGGCCAACCATGTCGCAGCATAGGGGGCAAGTGAAGCCCCAAAGATACCGGCCAAATTAAATGTGAGTGAGGCGCCGGTGTAGCGTACTTCCGTGGGAAATAACTCGGATAGCACGGTACCTAACGGGCCATAAACTAGGCCCATAATGCCTAAGCCAATCGCCAAAAACAGTGCGGTCATGGCGGTTGAGTCGGCATTAAACAGATCAGCAAAGAAGAAGCCAAATAGCCCCATTGCTACGTTAATCCACAGCAGTGTTGGGCGGCGGCCAAAACGGTCAGCCACTAATGCAGCTAATGGAATGGTCAGGGCAAAAAACAGTACACCAAATAGCTGTAATTTCAAAAATGCTTCACGTGTGTATCCCAATGCTGAAGTGCCCCAGCTCAGGGTAAAAACGGTCATTAAATAAAACAGTACAAAGGCGGTGAGAGCAATCAGCGTGCCCAGCACGAGCGCACGTTGGTGATCGCGGAAAACGGTGACCATGGGCAGGCGCACGCGCTCGTTACGGTCCAGTGTGGCTTGGAAAGCGGGTGTTTCATGAATACGTAAGCGCACCCAAAGGCCAACTATGACTAATACGGCACTGGCAATAAAAGGTATGCGCCAGCCCCAACTCATAAAGTCTGCTTCACTTAAGGTTTGGGTTAACAGCAAAAAGGTTGTTGTCGACAAAATAAAACCGATGGGTGCGCCCAGTTGGGGGAACATGCCATACCAAGCACGTTTGCCAGGTGGCGCATTCTCAGTGGCTAACAGCACAGCCCCACCCCATTCGCCACCTAAGCCTAAACCTTGGCCAAAACGGCATAAAGCCAACAGTAGGGGCGCTACTACGCCAATTTGAGCATAGGTGGGCAGTAAGCCAATCAGCACAGTGGAAATGCCCATGGTGAGCAAGGCGGCAACCAGCGTGGCTTTGCGGCCAATGCGGTCGCCATAATGACCAAATAGTGCTGAGCCTAAAGGCCGTGCAAAAAAGGCAATCGAAAAGGTGGCAAGTGATTGCAGCATGGCAGATGTGGGGTCGGATGCCGGAAAAAATAAGTGCGGGAAGACCAGCACTGCGGCGGTGGCGTAAATATAGAAATCAAAGAATTCGATGGTAGTGCCAATTAGACTGGCAAATAACACACGACCACGAGAGTTTGTTGTTGGAGTAGTGCTTGTGCTCATGGGGAAATGTTTCCGAAAAGGCTATGATGCGGCATGACGTATTTTGTGCTTGGAGTAAATCTTGTCTGTATCTCAGGCCGCTAAGGCGGACATCTATCTGCTTATTGTAACGGTGCTGGCTGCAGTCAGTTGGATTTTTTCGAAAGAAGCCGTGCTGTTAATGCCACCGCTATTATTCATGGCAATGCGCTTTTTACTAGCAGGACTTATCTTGGCCGGTATCGGTATAGACCAGCTTTACCGACTAAATGCTAGACAATGGTTGCGTAGTGCGCGTGTTGGCATGGTGTTCGC
>CAYYWS010000038.1:8780-13721 GCA_964473955.1 uncultured Paraperlucidibaca sp.
GCGGCGGTGGTGTTTGCATTGTTTTACACCATGAATACCCGTGCGGCGAATCACCGTGAAGTGGTCAATGCTGACGGCGAATTAACGTTGGTGGATCGTGTGCCAGCATTGCCTCTGACAGCAATTGTGATGCTCTGTGTGGGGTTGGTTGCCACCGTACTAACTATGTTGTTAGAGCCTTGGCAGCAGACAGTCATCAACTTTTCAGGCGCCATGGCGGGTTGGGTGATCGCCAGTGCAGTCATCGGTTCGGCTGCTCGTTTTTTATTACAAACACATGCGCAAAGTCTGTCTAAGCATAGTCATGGCGTAGTGATTATGGTGGTAGAGCCAGTGTGGATTGTGCTGTTTGCGTTTGCTTGGTTTGGTGAGCGAATGACACCAGTTCAAGGCGTGGGCTGTGCGCTGATTTTTGCGGCGTTATTGGTTAGCCGGCGTGCGATGTTAATGCGTTGGCTGGCGGGCCTAAGAAGGCCCAACCAAGCCTAGCAGGGTTGCTTAGTTTTTAGCGCGTGAACGGAACTCGCCGGTACGCGTGTCAATTTCGATTTTTTCACCGATTTCGATAAAGGCAGCAACTTGCAACTCAAAGCCGTTAGCTAGTTTAGCAGTTTTCATGACTTTGCCTGAGGTGTCGCCACGAGCTGCTGGTTCGGTGTAAGCCACTTCACGCACAATCATGGTTGGCAGTTCAACAGAGATTGGTTTGCCGTCGTAAATAACGACTTGGCAGACTTCTTCCATACCGTCTTCGATGTAGTTGATGGCATCACCCAAGTTGTCTTTTTCGACTTCGTACTGGTTGAACTCTTCGTCCATGAAAATATACATTGGGTCGGAGAAGTAGGAGTAGGTAACGTCTTTGTTTTCTAAAATGACTTGTTCAAACTTTTCATCAGCCTTGTACACAGACTCTTGCGCTTGAGCAGACAACAAGCTTTTCATTTTCATTTTGACCACAGCCGAGTTACGACCCGACTTGTTGAATTCGGCCTTGAGAATGATCATTGGGTTGCCATTGACCATAATGACGTTGCCGGCGCGAAGTTCTTGTGCTGTTTTCATGACGTGTTTTTTCCGGTTTGAACTGAATTGGGCGAGGATTCTACCTCATTTGTGTAAAAACGCATCAGCTGCGTGCTGAGGTCGTTCTGTTGCAATAAATATTCACGCCATTGTCTCGTGGCGATTTGCATTGCTGGCAAGGCCTGCAAAAAAGCGGGCCAATCTGGCGCTGTCTCTGTGCTTAGCTGATTCCAAGCCAACATACTATGCCGCCAAACATCTGGCATGTTGCTATGGTCGCTTACTCGCTGAATAAATGCCTGTAGTTTATCGGCATGCGCAAGTTCGGCTTGTGGGTAGATATGCCATAACAAGCTGTTGCCCGCCCATTGCGCTCGCACAAATGAATCTTCACCACGAATTAAGTTTAGGTCACAGCGTGCCAACAAGGCATCAAATTCGGCGTGATTCAGTATCGGTAACACGTTGATGGTTAACGCACCACGCTGATAACTCGATGTCACTGGCTGCCCTGCCCATGCGCTGACATCTGGCAGTGAGCGGCCTTGAAACACATACAGTGTGCTAACAATGCTGTCGTTTGCTAAGGCGTCTAATAACTCGCAAATGGCTGGGTTTTCATAACTAAAAAGGCTGATGCTGCGCGTGCGCTTGTGGGTGCCGATATTATCTAACCTAGTGATGAGGTCGCTTTCACGAAGTAGGCCGCCGGTATGTTCACTAAAGCCAGGGAACCAAAAGGTTTTGGTTAGGCCTAGCTGAGGGTGAATTGAGCGCATTCGGTGACAGCTCTCGACCCAAGTTTCAGCACTTAAATACTCTAGGTTGATCCAAACTGGCGGTGTTTTGCATTCTGCCATGGCCAGTACATAAGGCTCGGGCAGATTGCAACCAAAGCCCTCAATGACCAAGTCGGCAGGACGTGACAGAGCAATCTCATTTTTCCAATGACGCACAACGATGCTATCGAGTGTTTGTTCAGCTAGTTTTGGATTTAGGCTGGGCGCAAGGCGTTGGAAGCTGGCTAGATCATCCACCCAGAGAGTGACGGTGACGGCATGTTCAGTGTTGAGTTGGCGCGCGAGGCGCCAACACACACCTAAGTCACCAAAATTGTCGATGACCGTGCAAAAAATGTCGCAGCGCACGGCGAACGTCAATGAAACTTAGAAGCTAACGTCGTGAATGACGCGGCTTTCAATTTGTTGGCTGGATTTGCGGCGCTGCTCTAGGTATTGACGCGCAATTGCCTCAGTGCCTAAACGAGTACCAAAGCCGAAAACATTCAGCCAGAAAAACAAGAACTTGCGCTCTAAGGTGTAGAACGAAGTGGTGGCATTGTGATGTTGAACAATACGATAGCGTGACATATCTATTTACCTGCTATTCATGCGGCGCGCAGCATACCAATTTACGCGATGAATTTATAGTTTGCGATCGTAAACAACAAAGCGATAGTTCAAGCCAGTTGCCTCATCAAAATGAGTTTCCACCGACGTCTTTTCCCATTCGTTAGGGTCCCACTCAGGGAAAAAGGCGTCGCCATTAACCACGGTGTCGACTTCAGTGATGTACATGCGCGCCACCTGTGGCAGCGTCTGTGCGTAAATTTCAGCACCGCCAATGATGATAGCCTCATCTTGGTAATTACAAATGGCCACGGATTCGGCCAATGCCAATGCTGCTTCTAATGAGTGCACCACACGTGTGCCAATCGGGCCTTCCCAGTTGGGATCACGGGTCATAATGATATTGGTGCGATTCGGTAGCGGCCGTTTCAGCGAGTCATAGGTGGTTCGTCCCATCACAATGGCTTTGCCGCTGGTGACGCGTTTGAAGTACTGCAAGTCGGCAGGCAAACGCCAAGGCAGCATATTGTTAATGCCAATGCAGCGGTTTTTGGCCATGGCCACAATCAAGGAGAGCTTGACATTGTCATCTGGCAAGGTGTCGTGCAGATCATCGTCCATGGCCTCAGTGCTCATGCAATACTCCCCTACACCGCCACTTTGGCGGCGATATGTGGTTGTGCTTCGTAGCCTTCGAGTGTGAAGTCTTCAAAGCGGAAAGCAAACAAGTCGGTAATGTCCGGGTTGATACGCATCTGTGGCAACGGCCCAGGTTGGCGACTCAGTTGCAGGTCCGCTTGCTCGACATGATTGCTGTACAGATGGCAGTCACCGCCAGTCCAGACAAAATCCCCTGCTTTTAGGCCACACACTTGCGCCACCATCATGGTTAGCAAGGCATAACTAGCAATATTAAAAGGTACGCCTAAAAAGATGTCAGCACTGCGCTGATAGAGCTGGCAAGACAGTTTGCCATCCGCTACATAAAACTGAAATAAGGCGTGGCAAGGTGGCAAGGCCATGTCATCGACTAGGGCTGGGTTCCATGCGCTGACAATGTGCCGGCGTGAGTCCGGGTTGCGCTTAATCATCTCGACCACATTGCTGATCTGGTCGATGTGGCGGCCATCGGGTGCAGGCCATGAGCGCCATTGATAACCATAAACGGGGCCAAGGTTGCCATTTTCATCGGCCCACTCATCCCAAATTCGCACACCATTATCTTTTAAATATTGAATATTAGTGTCGCCGGCTAAGAACCAGAGCAACTCATGAATAATGGATTTTAGATGCAGCTTTTTGGTGGTCAGAACCGGAAAGCCTTCTGCCAAATTAAAACGCATTTGATGGCCAAAGACGGAGTAGGTGCCGGTACCTGTGCGGTCTGACTTAAACGTGCCTTCATGACGGGCACGACGGAGTAACTCTAAATACGCTTGCATGGTTATCGAACTCCATTCACCACGGGGCGACGATAGGCTAACAGCATCAGCACAATGCCTAAGACAATCATGGGTGCGGTTAACATTTGACCTTTGGTCATCCACTCAAACAGTACAAAACCTTGGTCGCTATCGGGTTCGCGGAAGAATTCGTTAACAAAGCGTGCGATGCCGTAACCAATTAAAAACAGTGCCGATGCCGCCATGCGTGGGCGAGGCTTCATGGTGAAAATCCAGACCACAATGAATAGTAGTAAGCCTTCGCCAAAGGCCTGATATAACTGTGAAGGATGTCGGGCTAACTCATCAACATGCGGGAAAATCATCGCTAGCGGGAAGTCTGGATTCTGTACCGGGCGGCCCCATAGTTCGCCGCCAATAAAGTTACCAATGCGACCAAAAAATAGGCCTGGAATGGCAATGGGCGCAATAAAGTCAGTGACATCAAACCATTTCACTTGATATTGCTTAGCGAAAATAATCATGGCGGCCAGTACACCTAAGAGACCACCATGAAAGCTCATGCCACCTTCCCAGACACGCAGTGCCCACAGTGGGTCATGTGCTAAGCGATCAAATCCGTAAAAAAAGACATAACCTAAGCGGCCGCCAATCACTACACCAACAGCACCATAAAAAATAAGGTCGCTGACTTGCTCTGAAGTCCAGCCAATACGTTTGGCGCGCCAAACACCCAAGCCATACGCACAGAGAAAGCCAATCAAATACATTAGGCCATACCAATGAATTTGAAGTGGGCCTAGGCTGAGGGCTACGGGATCAATTTCGGGATAAGTCAACATGGTGGTGCCTCTGTTAAATGCAGTCGAATCATAGCCTGATGCGCTAAGCTTGTGCCAATGTCTGTTTTGAGTTTTAGCTATGTGCCTGATTGTCCTTCATTGGCAGCCAAATGCCGAGCACAGCCTACAGGTTTGGGCGAATCGCGATGAGTTTCGTGCGCGGCCCGCATTGGCTACTGAGTTTTGGCCAGAAGCGCCACAAGTGTTAGCCGGTCGTGATGTGCTGGCTGGTGGGACGTGGATGGGGGTGACGCGGCAAGGTCGTTTTGCCGCCATTACCAATTATCGTGACCCCATGCAGGCCTCTGGTCAGTATTCGCG
>CAYYWS010000039.1:0-13615 GCA_964473955.1 uncultured Paraperlucidibaca sp.
CCATTCCATTGGGTGGTTATGTGCGTATGCTTGATGAGCGCGAAGGTGAGGTGGCTGAGTCGCTGCGCCCGTTTGCGTTTAATCGTCAGCCAGTCTCGGCACGTATGGCAATTGTCGCCGCCGGACCACTAATTAATCTGCTGTTTGCCGTATTTCTGTACTGGATATTATTTCTTCAGCCTGGCGAATCGCTTAAGCCAATTGTTGGTCGTGTATTAGCAGATTCACCTGCTGCTGTGGCTGGCATTAATCCAGGTGACGAAATTGTGCGAATTGGTGATCGTCCAGTACGTGACTGGGAAACAGCAAGTTATGCACTGCTTGATCATATCGGTGAGACCGGTAGCATTCGTTTAGAGTTACGCTCTGCTAATTCACAGCAAGTTCGTGTACACGAAGTGGCGATTGAACGTTACTTAACGGCGGCTAGTCAGGACCCGTTTCGTGAACTGGGGTTCTCGCCATGGTCGCCGCAGATACCTGCGGTTATTGGTTCGGTAGAACCGGGTAGTGCCGCTGACCGAGCGCAGTTGAAATCTGGTGATCGTGTGTTGGCCATTAACGGCCAAGTTATTGAAGACTGGTCGCAGGTGGTTGAGGTTATTGTTCTACATCCAGAGCGACTTATGCAGTGGGCAGTGCAGCGTGATGGCCGTATGACGCTGTTGTCGGTGACGCCTGATGAAGAACGTGATGCCACGGGTCGTCGGTATGGTCGCTTAGGTGTCAGCGTAGCAGAGTCGGATTACGTCATTCCCGAAGCATATAAACAAAATCGTCAGCTCGGGCCTGTGGATGCGTTAGTTGCCTCCGTACAAAAAACTGGACAAATCGTTTCGTTATCACTTACCTCGCTGTGGAAAATGTTAAAGGGTTTGGTGGGTTTAGATAATTTGAGTGGCCCCATTACCATTGCTAAGGTAGCAGGACAGAGTGCCAGCATTGGTTGGCAGGCAGCTTTAGGTTTTATGGCGCTATTAAGTGTTAGTTTAGGTGTTTTGAATTTGCTGCCAATTCCTGTGTTGGATGGTGGTCATTTATTGTATTACGCGATCGAAGCTATAACGCGCAAACCTCTTCCGGAGTATGTGCAAATGCTGGGTTTGCGGGTTGGGGTCGCCTTGATGGGTAGTGTTATGCTGCTAGCCATCTTTAACGACATTCGTCGCTTGTTTTGAGTGGATTAGAATAATCATGATTGGATCGCGTTTACTCCCCATTGCTGTTGCTATGGCTGTTGTTAGTTCTCCTGCGCAAGCAGAAAGCTTTGTCATGAGCGACATTCGTTTAGAAGGTTTAGCACGCTTATCTGCCGCCAGTGTTTACGGCTTAATGCCTTATGCAGTGGGTGATGTGCTTACTAGCGATCGTTCTTCGGAAATTGTGCAAGCGTTGTTTGCTTCGGGTCAGTTTGAAGATGTACAGGTATTGCGTGATGGCAACGCCATTATTGTTCGTGTGGTTGAGCGCCCCAGTGTTTCTTCGATTGAAATCACGGGTAACAAGTCGATTGGTACTGAAGAGCTGATTAAGGGCTTGAGGTCAATTGGCTTGGCAGAAGGTGAAGTGTTTAAACGCGCCGCGCTTGATCAAGTTCGCCTTGAGCTGCAACGTCAATACGCCGCTCAAGGTCGTTATGGTGCCACCGTCATTGGTCGTGCCAAGCCCTTGCCGCGTAACCGCGTGGCAGTGTCATTAGAAATTAAAGAAGGTGACACTTCGCGTATCGCCAAGATAACCATTAATGGCAACAAAGCATTTAGAGATGCGACGTTACTTAAGCAGTTGCAGCTGCGCTCTTCGCGCTTTTTATCGTTCATTTATGGCGATGATAAATATTCACGTGAAAAGCTCAGTGCTGACTTAGAGACACTGCGCTCATACTACTTAGATCGTGGTTATTTACGCTTTAATGTGACCTCTACACAGGTCAGCTTATCGCCTGAAAAAGATCAAGTTTATATTGATATCAATGTGGATGAGGGTGATCCCTATAAAATCTCAGAAGTGCGTTTAGCCGGTGAATTGCCGATAGAAGAGGCGCAGTTACGTCCTTTATTGTTGGCGCAACCAGGTCAGACCTACTCACAAAAAGTGGTGACCTTAACCAATGAAGTGCTTACGCGTCGCTTAGGGCGTGATGGTTATTTATTGGCTGAAGTACAGGGTGTACCTGAGCTAGACGATGAAAATAAAACTGCAACGGTCACATTTTTTGTTAACCCCAATCGGGTGATGACAGTTCGCCGTATCAACTTCAAGGGCAACTTAAAAACGGATGACGCCGTTTTACGACGTGAAATGCGTCAATTCGAAGGTGCACAAGCCTCTGGCGAAAAAATCGACTTGTCTAAATTGCGCTTACAACGCTTAGGCTTTTTCAGTGATGTGAAAATTGAAAATGCACGAGTACCAGGAACAACTGATCAAATTGACTTAAACGTTGAAGTCGCTGAGCAGCCCTCTGGTTCGATTAGCGCCAGTGTTGGTTTCTCTCAAAACGCCGGTTTGGTGTTTGGTGCTAGTGTTAGTCAGTCCAACTTCTTGGGTACGGGTAACCGTGTATCGGTAGGCTTAAACCGTTCCGATATTCGTGACTCTTACAGCTTCTCGTTCACTGACCCGTATTGGACACCAGAAGGTATTAGCCGTGGTTATAACCTCTATTTGCGTCAAACCAAGTTTGACCGTTTAAACATTAGCAACTACGCCACAGACTCGTATGGCGGCAACATTAGCTTTAGTTATCCAATTGACGAGACTGAAACGATTGGCTTCTCGGTTGGTTATGACCAAACCGATATTAAGCTGGGCGATATTGCATCCAAGTCGGTGCGTGATTTTGTGGATGTAAATGGCGCTGAAATTACTACTTATTTAGCCAACCTGTCTTGGCAGCGCAATACCTTAAACCGTGGTGTGTTCCCAACAGCGGGTGCATCACAGAGTGTTGCTCTAGAGCTGGGCCTGCCCGGTAGTGATGTCAGTTTCTATAAATTGACATACAGCGCGCAACGTTACTTTCCCATTAACAACCGTTGGATCGGTCGTGGTTATACCCGCTTAGGTTATGGCGATAGCTTTGATGATGATTTAGGTATTCCGTTCTATCGTAATTTCTTCGGCGGTGGTTTTGGCTCTGTGCGTGGTTTCCGCGACTTCTCAATGGGCCCGACCAGTATCGCTCAACGTGTTGTGACCGACCCAGATACTGGTGAGCAAACGCTTGAAGAGGTTCCAAGCGTTCGTCGTGAGTCTGTTGGTGGCAACGTTCAGATTGAAGCGGGTGCTGAAATTATCTTCCCAACCCCTTTTGTTGATAGCAACAAAGTGCGTACTTTGGCATTTTTTGATGTTGGTAACATTTTCGAAACCAACGGTGATAGTAAGTTCAAGCCAGATGTGAACAACCTACGTTATTCAGTCGGTTTAGGTTTGTCGTGGATTACGCCGATTGGGCCGCTCACGTTTGCTATTGCCAAACCATTGAACACTGCTAAAGATGATGACACACAAGCATTCCAGTTCTCTCTTGGCCAAGGATTCTGATCATGATGTATCGTTTATTGGTTGTACCATTTTTAGCTTTAAGTCTTATGTTGCCAGTGTCAGCCCACGCCATGCGTATTGCAGTGGTTGATCGTGAAGAGGCATTACTTTCTTCGAATACGGCCAAGCTTGCGCAAGATAAACTGGCTCGTGATATGAAGCCACAACGAGATCGTCTAGAGCGACTACGTAGTGAAATTCGCGGCTTAGAGGAGCGTTTTGCTAAAGAAGGTGCTGGCATGTCTGACACTGCGAAGCGCCAGCTGCAGCAGCAGGCAGAGGCTAAAGCACAGGAATTCAATACGCTGATTGAGCAAGTTCAAAAGCGTACACAGGATGCTCAGCAAGAGTTGTTAAAGCGTATGGTGCCAACACTGGAAACAACCTTAGAGGAGCTGCGTAAGACGGGTAATTACGACATCATCCTAGAGCGTCGTGCAGTCGTGTTGGTTCCACCGGAGCATGACCTGACAAAGAAAGTGGTTGATCGTCTGAATGCTGTCCGCTAAGCCAGACTTTAGCCTGCAAACCCTAGCTGAAAAGTTAGGCGCTGAATTACGCGGGAATGCTGCGCATCGTATTAATGGCTTAGGCACCTTAAGCAATGCGCAGCCACATCAAATCGCGTTTTTGGCGAACCCACGTTACAAATCTCAGTTGGCAACATCACAAGCAGGAGCAGTACTACTTACGCCTGCAGATGCGGAAAACTTCGCTGGCAACGCCTTGGTATTGGCTAACCCTTATTTAGCTTTTGCGAAACTCACGGCTTTATTTGATAGGACACCACAGCCCAGCACTGGCACTCATGCTACTGCCTGTGTTGCTGCTTCAGCGATTGTGCCGGCCAGCGCCTGTATTGGAGCTGGTGTCGTGATTGGTGAAGAGGTGGTGCTAGGTGAGCGCTGCATTATTGATGCAGGTGCCGTGCTGCATGACCGAGTCAGTGTCGGTGATGATTGCCGTATTCACTCGAATGTTGTGATTCATCATGACTGTGTCCTAGGTGATCGCGTCAATATTTGTGCTGGCGCGATTATTGGTGCTGATGGTTTTGGTTTTGCCAACGACCGAGGTTGCTGGCAAAAAATCTATCAGCTTGGGCGTGTTGTTATTGGAAACGATGTCGATATTGGTGCCAATACCACCATTGATCGGGGCGCATTAGAAGATACTGAAATCCACGACCAAGTGATTATCGATAATCAGGTGCAGATTGCGCATAATGTGGTGGTGGGTCAAGGCACTGCTATTGCCGCTTGTTGTGGCATCTCAGGAAGTTCACGTATCGGGCGTTATTGCATCCTAGCAGGTGGTGTTGGCTTGGTTGGTCATATCGAAATTTGTGACCATGTACAAATTACCGGCATGACCATGGTGACGAAATCGATTACCGAACCCGGCTCCTATTCGTCGGGAACCGCTTTTGATCACACTGACAAATGGAAGAAAATGGCGGTGCGACTACGTCGCTTAGATGATTTAGCCTCGCGCGTACGCAGCTTAGAGCAGGGTAATTCCTAATTTGACGCTGTTGTAGTTATAAAAACGTTTAAATGAATCGGGCATAAACTGACCGATGCTGGAGTTTAGGTATGATGACCATTCAGCAGGTAATGCAATACCTGCCTCAACGTTACCCGTTCCTAATGGTCGATCGCGTCACAGAAATTGAAAGTGGCAAGCGTATTGCGGGTTATAAAAACCTCACCATCAATGAGCAGTTTTTTCAAGGACACTTTCCAGGCGCCCCCATTATGCCGGGTGTTTTGATGATTGAGGCTATGGCTCAATTAGCGGGAATTTTAGGCTTCTATACCTATGAAAAAAGCCCAGAAACCGGCCACCTTTATGTCTTTGCCGGTGCTGACAATATTCGTTTTCGCCGCCAAGTTGTGCCAGGTGACCGGTTAGATATCGTGGCAATCCCAACCGCGAACCGTCGCCATATTTATAAATTCTCCTGTACCGCTCATGTCGATGGTGAGCTGGCCGCTAGTGCCGACATTTTGATTGCGGAGCAGGTGTTATGACGCGTATTCATCAAACCGCGATTATTGATCCAGCCGCTGAGCTTGCTGATGACGTCGAGGTAGGCCCTTACAGTATTATTGGGCCAGGCGTGCAGATTGGCGCCGGTACTCGCGTTGGTCCGCATGTTGTAATTACTGGCCCTACCGTAATTGGTGAGCGTAATCAGATTTATCAGTTTGCGTCCGTGGGCGCAGACTGCCAAGACAAGAAGTATCGTGGTGAGCCGACCCGCTTAGAAATTGGTGATGACAATATTATTCGTGAGGCCTGCAGCTTACATCGCGGCACTGTACAAGACCAAGGTTTAACGAAAATTGGTCACCGCAATTTGCTCATGGTGAATACCCATTTAGCACATGATGTGGTGGTTGGTAATGACTGTATTTTAGCCAACAACGCGGGCATCGCTGGTCATGTCCATATTGGCGACAATGTACTGATCGGCGGTAACTCTGGCGTTCATCAGTTCTGCAAAATTGGCAGCTTTGCCATGTTGGCTGGTGGTACCACTTTATTTAAGGATGTGCCTGCTTATGTCATGGTTAATGGCAACCCAGCTGAAGCACGTAGCATGAACTTTGAGGGCATGAAGCGTCGTGGTTGGAGTAGCGATGTGATTCAAACCTTACGCCGTGCTTACAAAACCGTGTTTCGTGAAGGGCTAACCTTGGATGCAGCAATTACTGAGCTTGAGTCACAGTTAGTTAGCTGCCCCGAGTTACTGCCGTTTGTTGAGTCTCTTCGGACTTCGACGCGTGGCATCGTACGTTAATGGCAGCAAAACAAGGCCCTGTGTTTGGTATTGTCGCCGGTGAGGTCTCTGGCGACACCCTAGGCGCAGGGCTTATCCGCGCTTTAAAACAACATTATCCAAATGCTGAGTTCATTGGCATTGCTGGTCCACAGATGATAGCCGAGGGTGCGAAAACACTAGTGCCTATGGATAGGCTTTCGGTCATGGGCTTAGTCGAAGTCTTAGGTCGTTTAAAAGAGTTATTTCGTGTTCGCGATGAGCTAATTAACACCTTTGCCGAACGCAAAATTGATGCCTTTATTGGTATTGATGCCCCTGACTTTAATTTGCGTGTGGCAGCACAACTCAAGCAACGTGGCATTACCACCATTCATTATGTGAGCCCGTCCGTCTGGGCATGGCGACAAGGGCGTGTGCATGGTATTCGCGCCAGCATAGACCTGATGTTATGCCTGCTGCCGTTTGAAAAAGCATTTTATGACAAGCATCAAGTACCTGCTGTTTTTGTAGGGCACCCCTTAGCCGATAGTTTGCCCATGCACAACGATGCCTTAGCTGCGCGAACTGCATTAGGGCTGGAACAGCACGGCCATATTGTGGGTTTGCTGCCAGGCAGCCGTCGAGGCGAAGTAGCGAGTTTAATGCCATTACTGTTGAGTACGGCGCGGCTGATGTATCAGGCCTTGCCGTCCTTGAAATTTGTTATTCCTGCCATCAATGCTGAGCGCGAAACCGAAATTAACGCCTTGATTCAAGCCGATGCCAGTGAAAATGTGCTTTTGCCAGTACAGGTGATAACTGATACCGGACAGTCCAGTATTGGTCGCCAAGTGATGACCGCAGCAGATGTATTAGTGATGGCATCAGGTACGGCCACGCTAGAGGCCATGTTGATTAAACGCCCTATGGTGGTGTCTTACCGCTTGCACTGGCTAACGTGGCTTATTGCTAGGTTATTGGTACGCATTCCCTTTGTTAGCCTGCCGAACTTACTGGCGGGCAGGGCGTTAGTGCCGGAGCTGCTGCAGTATCAGGCTACGCCACAAAACTTGGCGCAAGAGGCGCTAGCGTGGCTAAAAGCACCTGAGCGTGTCGCTTCCTATCAACAGGACTGTGTCGCGCTGCATGAGCAGTTGCAACAAGATGCCAGTGCCACTGCCGCGCAGGCTATTGCAGAGCTGCTAATGAATTCCAAGGGCAGTGAAAATGAATGAATTAATTGCTGGTGTGGATGAGGTTGGCCGTGGGCCGTTAGTTGGTGCAGTGGTGACAGCAGCTGTTATTTTGGATCCGAACCAACCGATTATTGGGTTAGCAGACTCGAAAAAGCTCAGCGAAAAGCGTCGCTTGTTACTGGCAGATGAAATTCGAAGTAAAGCCTTGGCATGGTCGTTGGGGCGAGCAGAGCCGTTTGAGATTGACGAGCTTAATATTTTGCAGGCAACCATGCTCGCCATGCAGCGTGCCGTGGCGGGTTTATCTTTAACACCAAGCCATGTGTTAATTGATGGCAATCGTTGCCCTGCATTACCAATGGCGGCGACGGCCGTGGTGGGCGGTGATGGTAAAGAGCCTGCGATTAGTGCCGCCAGTATTTTAGCCAAGGTGGCTCGTGATGCTGAAATGCAGGATTTGCATCAGCGTTATCCAGCCTATGGCTTTGATCGTCACAAAGGTTACCCCACAGCAGCACATTTACAGGCTATTCGTGAGTTGGGTGTGTTAGGTGAGTATCGTCGTTCGTTTGCGCCGGTACGCGCCTGTTTGTTAACTCAGGAAGTGATATGACCGATTTTGTTCACCTGCGTGTACATACCGAATTTTCTTTACGTGATTCGATTGTGCGCATTGGCGAGTTGGTGTCAGCTAGCGCTCAGCTGGAAATGCCAGCAGTAGCAGTGACTGATATCTGTAATGTCTATGGTTTGGTGAAATTCTATAAGGCCGCGCAGAGCAAAGGGGTTAAGCCGATTTTTGGTGCGGACTTGCAGGTTCGAACTGGTGATGAGCTGAGCTGGGTCACGGCCCTAGTGATGAACGACGAGGGCTATCATCAGTTAATTGCGCTCATTTCACGTGCTTATGTCGAGGGCCAAGAACAAGGTCTGCCGATCGTTCAGCGTGCATGGCTTGAGCAAGCACAGTCGGGCCTAATTTTTCTGTTAGGGCGCGGTAGTGATGTGGGCCAAGCGTTGTTGGGTAGTGACCCGCGTCATGCTGATACCTTGCTGCAACGTTGGTTGAAGCATTCAGCAGACCGTGTTTACCTAGAGCTGCAGCGAACCCAGCGTGAAGGTGATGAGCTATTTGTGCACGCTGCGGTGGACTTAGCGAGCCGTGTTTCCTGTCCTGTAGTTGCGACTAATGACGTACGTTTTATTCGTGCAGAAGAGTTTGAGGCGCATGAAGTACGCGTATGTGTTTCGCAGAGTTACACCCTTGATGATCCACGCCGGCCTCGTCAGTACAGCCGAGAGCAGTATTTTAAATCGGCTGAAGCAATGGCCGAACTGTTTGCCGATATTCCAGAAGCTTTAGCCAATAGTGTGGCGATTGCGCGTCGTTGCAGCTTAGGGCTGACCTTGGGCAAAAACTATCTGCCCGACTTCCCGGTGCCCGCTGGCATGACCATGGCCAGTTATTTTGCGCAGCTCTCGCATGAAGGTCTTGATGCGCGTTTGGTAAAGTTATTTGATGTGAACCAGCCAGACTTTGCTGCAATTCAGCAGCAGTATCGTGAGCGTTTGGAGTTTGAGCTCAACATCATTAATCAAATGGGTTTTGCCGGTTACTTTTTGATTGTGATGGACTTTATTCGCTGGGCAAAACAAAACGGCGTACCGGTGGGGCCCGGTCGTGGTTCGGGTGCCGGTTCGTTGGTTGCATACTCTTTATTGATTACTGACCTTGATCCGATCAAATACGACTTGCTGTTTGAGCGCTTTTTGAACCCAGAACGGGTTTCGATGCCAGACTTTGATATCGACTTTTGCATGGAAGGTCGTGATCGTGTGATTGAGTATGTTGCTAATCACTATGGCCGTGAGGCGGTATCACAAATCATCACCTTTGGTTCGATGGCAGCCAAAGCGGTGGTGCGAGACGTGGCGCGGGTATTGGGTAAGTCTTATGGTTTAGCCGATCGCATTGCCAAACTCATTCCGTTCACCCCTGGCATTTCACTGAAGGAAGCACGTGAGCAAGAGCCGCTGCTCAATGAGCTGTTGACCGACCCACAAGCCAATGATCATGAGGATGCATTGGAAGTGTGGGATATGGCGCTGCGGCTTGAGGGCTTGACTCGTGGTGTTGGTAAGCATGCCGGTGGTGTCTTGATTGCGCCGGGTAAGTTAACTGACTTCACCGCAGTTTATGCCGATGATGAGGGTAAATGGGTTAGTCAATACGATAAAGACGATGTTGAATCAGTAGGCCTTGTGAAGTTTGACTTCTTAGGTTTGCGCACGCTCACCATTATTGACTGGGCCTTGAAAGACATTAATGCCAAGCGTGCTCGACGTGGTGAGCAGCCGATTGATATTGAAACCATTCCGCTGAATGACCCTCGGCCCTATCAGCTGATGTCGGAAGGCAAAACCACTGCGGTGTTCCAGCTTGAGTCGCGTGGCATGAAAGAGCTGATTAAAAAGCTAAAACCTTCGCGCTTTGAAGACGTAGTCGCTTTGGTGGCGTTGTATCGTCCGGGCCCGCTGGAATCGGGCATGGTGGATGACTTTATTAATCGTAAGCATGGCCGCGCCAATGTGGCTTACCCACACCCTGAGTTAGAACCTGTTCTGGAAAACACCTATGGGGTGATTTTGTACCAAGAGCAGGTTATGCAGATTGCGCAGGTGTTAGCCGGGTACTCATTGGGGGGCGCAGATATGTTGCGTCGAGCCATGGGTAAGAAAAAGCCGGAAGAAATGGCCAAAGAGCGAGTCAAATTCATGGAAGGCTCAGGTGCTCGAGGGGTTGATCCAGAGCAGGCCGGTGGCATTTTCGACTTGATGGAAAAGTTTGCAGGTTATGGTTTTAACAAGTCGCACTCGGCGGCTTATGCTTTGGTTTCTTATCAAACCGCTTGGTTAAAAGTGAACTATCCTGCTGAGTTCATGGCCGCAGTATTGTCTTCTGAAATGGCCAACACCGATAAAATTGTGACCTTTATTGAAGAATGCCGTGCCATGGGCTTAACAATTCGCCCACCGGCAGTGGATGAGTCTGTGTTCCGTTTTCAAGCCAATGACGATGGCCATATTGTCTACGGCCTTGGCGCCATTAAAGGGGTGGGCGAAGGTCCAGTTGAGTCCTTGCTCAGCTCACGTGAACAAGATGGTCTGTTTAAGGACTTATTTGATTTTTGCAGTCGAGTCGACTTACGTAAACTCAATAAACGTGCGCTTGAAGCATTAATTCGTGCCGGTGCCTTGGATGCTCAAGGCCCCAGTCGTGCCAGCTTAATGGCGACGATTGAAACGGCAGTAGCGGCCGCTGAGCAACAGTCACGCAATCAAGACGCGGGCATGGTGGATTTATTTGGCGACGTGCATGAGGCTGGCCCCGGCATTGAGTGGACGGATGCCTTGCCTTGGACTGAAGATGAGCGCCTGCAGGCCGAGAAAGAAACCTTAGGGTTATATTTGTCCGGCCACCCGATTGATCAATATGAAGCTGAGTTGAGTCGTTTTGTGCAGACACGGTTGGCCGATTTACAGCCTACGCGCCGTGGCGTGACCACGACTGTTGCAGGTTTGCTGCTCAATCACCGCATTGTCAAAGGTCAGCGTGGCAGCCGTGCCTTTTTAACCTTAGATGATCGGACTGGGCGGGTGGAAGTCACCATTTTTGGTGAGTTGCTGGAACAGGTGCGACCATTACTGGCTAGCGAAGGTGTGCTGGTTGTAGAGGGCGAAGTGTCTATGGATGAATATGCTGGCGCCTTAAAGTTAGTCGCTAAACAAATTTTGCCACTGGCTGCGGCTCGTGCGCAGTACAGCAAAGGGCTTGAGTTAAGTCTGCCAGTGGCGATTGGCTTGCGTGGTTTGCATGGACTCACAGAGTTGTTGCAAGCACATCGCAGTGGCCAAGATCAGGCAGGTGCGCAGCTACGCTTTCGTTTGCAGCATCCCGCCGCACAGATTGGTCTTCAGGGCGGCCCAGCATGGCGTGTGAGCTTGAGCGATACCTTGTTAAGGGGATTGCGCCAGCTACTGGGTAAAGAGTCAGTGCGGGTGCTGTACTAGTGGCATCAGCGGTATTTCCAAGCGGGAGTGGTTGCCGTTACACTCCCAGCCAATGTTTAGGGGCCCATTCATGAATCCGAATTATCTCGACTTTGAACAACCTATTGCCGAGCTTGAGGCCAAAATCGAAGGTCTTCGTTCTGTTGGCCAGTCCACCGGCTTAAATATTGATGACGAAGTGGCTAAGCTGCGTAATAAAAGCGTCAAGCTCACTGAAGAAATTTTTGCCAACTTAAGTGCTTGGCAGGTGTCACAGCTTTCACGTCACCCGCAACGCCCATACACCATGGACTATGTCCAGCGCCTGTTTACTGACTTTGATGAGCTGCATGGTGATCGTGCTTTTGCCGATGATGCGGCCCTGATTTGTGGCACGGCACGTTTCTTAGGCGAGCCTGTCATGGTGATTGGTCACCAGAAAGGCCGTGATGTTAAAGAAAAAGTGCGTCGTAACTTTGGTATGCCTAGACCAGAGGGTTATCGTAAAGCTCTGCGTTTGATGGAAATGGCTGAACGTTTCCGTATGCCAATTTTGACCTTTATCGATACCCCCGGGGCCTATCCCGGCATTGATGCCGAAGAGCGTGGCCAGAGTGAGGCGATTGCACGCAACTTGGCCGTGATGTCACGTTTAAAAACCCCCATTATCTCGACTGTGATTGGTGAGGGCGGCTCCGGTGGTGCGCTGGCCATTGGTGTCTGCGATAGCTTATTAATGTTGCAATACAGCACCTATTCGGTGATCTCGCCAGAAGGCTGCGCTTCGATTTTATGGAAGACAGCGGCTAAAGCGCCAGAGGCTGCAGAGGCCATGAATATGTCAGCACGGCGTCTAGAGGTTTTAGGTTTTGTCGATAATCTAGTGCAGGAGCCTTTAGGCGGAGCACACCGTGATATGGACATGATGGCTGATTCACTTCGTAAAGCGTTGTTACACGAACTTAAAAAGTTACGCACCATGGACTCATCTGCACTGGTTAATCGTCGTTATGAACGATTGATGAGTTATGGTAATACGCAGCAGGCATCTTGATTTCAGCAAATGAAGCCTTGCCCTTGTCGGCGCTGCAAAGTTTTTTACAGCAGCGCCGACAGGACTCTCCCAGCATTACTTCTGTTGTTATTGCACTTAGCGCAGGGCCTGACTCGCTGGCATTGTTGTTAGCGGCGCATCAGGTGGCGTTACCTTTGGGTTATTCAGTGCGGGCGCTGCACGTTCATCATGGTTTGCATGCCGATGCAGATAGCTGGGCTGAGACTGCATGTTTGCAAGCTGAAGGCTTGGGGCTTAAGTGTGACGTGCTTAGAGTCAGCATTAACAATTCGGCCAATATCGAAGCTCAAGCACGACATGCACGCTATAACGCGTTAGCAGGGCAGCTAGAGGCTCATGAGGCTTTGCTGTTAGCGCATCATCAGGATGATCAAGCCGAGACATTGTTATTACGCCTTATGCGCGGTGCAGGCTTACAGGGCCTTACTGGCATGGCAGAAGTCTCGATTTGGGCTAGCCAAGGCAATAATGATTTGTTGCGCTGGCGGCCATGGTTAAGTGTACCAAAACAGTCGTTAACAGCGTGGTTAGCTGCTCAGTCAAAAACAAACAGCGCGATAAATGATCCAGCCAACACCAATCCACGTTTTGATCGCACCTTGCTGCGTCAGCAGTTGCTGCCTTTGTTGCACACACGCTGGCCGCAGGCTAGTCAGATGTTGGCGCGCAGTGCTAGTCAGTTAGCTCAGCAAGCACAAGCCTTAAATCAACTGGCAGATACCTGGTTGGCTGCCCATAGTGCTGACTTAGTAAGTTTGCCTATCAGTGCCTTAACAACACTGGATGAGGCGACTCAACAGGCGGTAATAGCTAGATGGTTTCAGCGCTGCAGTGCACCAGAAATGCCTGTACGTTATTGGCCACGACTGTTTGATGAGTTTCTTTATGCCCGAGCGGATGCAAACCCAGAGCTTATCTGGTCTGATGTTGTGCTCAGGCGTTATCGTGACGACATCTACTTGTTGTTTAAGCATGAAC
>CAYYWS010000040.1:0-13591 GCA_964473955.1 uncultured Paraperlucidibaca sp.
CCCGCATGGAAAATTTTGCTGGTCGCATCGTCTTGGCCAAGGCCAGAAATTACATCATGTTTGCGAACATCGGCGGGGTAGCCTTCAGCGGCCATAACAACACCCAATGCCGCACGTTCATCCCAGTCGGCTTGTGCTTGATCTAACTTACCGGCAAGACCGGCTTCAATCAGACTCACCAATGAGCTGCGCAGGCGCATCATAATAGGTTGTGTTTCTGGGTCGCCAAAGCGGCAATTAAATTCAATAACCTTGGCGCGGCCTTGTTCATCAATCATTAAGCCCGCATATAAAAAACCGGTATAACGATGACCTTCAGCCGCCATGCCATTAACGGTTGGCATGATGATGTCTTGCATGACGTGTTGGTGCACGGCGTTAGTGACTACCGGAGCAGGCGAGTAAGCGCCCATGCCACCGGTGTTAGGGCCGGTGTCACCATTGCCAATACGTTTGTGGTCTTGGCTAGTGGCCATGGCTAGTGCATTGCTGCCATCAACCATGACAATAAATGAGGCTTCCTCACCAGCAAGAAACTCTTCGACGACAACACGTGCACCGGCAGAGCCAAACTTGTTGCCAGCTAACATGTCGACAATAGCGTCTTCGGCTTCGCTTAAAGTCATGGCGACGATGACACCTTTGCCAGCGGCTAAGCCGTCAGCTTTGATTACAATCGGCGCGCCTTTTTCACGCACATACGCTAATGCGGCGTCGGTGTCGGTAAAGACCTGATAGAAAGCGGTTGGAATTTGGTGGCGTGCAAGAAAGTCTTTTGCAAAAGCTTTTGAGCCTTCCAGCTGAGCTGCGTACTGGGTTGGCCCCCAGATTTTTAGTCCGGCTGCTTGGAATGCATTGACTACACCGTTTACCAGTGGGGCTTCTGGGCCAACCACGGTGAGATCTACGGATTGAGCTTGCGCAAAAGCCACCAGGGCCGCGTTATCGAGAATATCAATGGCCACATTTTGGCATTTAGCTTCAGTTGCTGTGCCTGCATTGCCGGGAGCGACAAATACCGTCTCGACGATTGTGTCTTGAGCCATTTTCCAGGCCAAAGCATGTTCACGACCACCAGAGCCTAAAAGCAAAATTTTCATCAGTTAACCGCCTTAAATCAATGCGTTAAATTAATGCCTAAAGTGACGCATGCCGGTAAATACCATGGCAATGCCTGCTTCATCAGCAGCAGCAATCACTTCGTTGTCACGCATCGAGCCACCGGGTTGAATGATGGCGGCAATGCCTGCCTTGGCTGCATTATCAATGCCGTCACGGAAGGGGAAAAAAGCATCGGATGCCATTACCGCGCCAGCAACTTGCAGGCCTGCGTGTTCGGCTTTAATTGCCGCGATACGTGCTGAGTTAACGCGGCTCATTTGGCCAGCACCAACCCCGATGGTTTGACGATTCTTGGCATAAACGATGGCGTTAGATTTAACGTACTTGGCCACTTTCCAAGCAAAAATCAAATCATGAATTTCTGCTTCAGTGGGCGCGCGTTGAGTAACTACTTTTAGGTCAGATTCTTTAATCATGCCTAGGTCTTGGTCCTGAACCAGCAGACCACCTGTGACACGTTTGAAGTCCCACTGACTAGCACGTTGATCTAGTGCCGGTAGTTCGCCACAGGCCATGACCCGAACATTTTGTTTGCTAGCTGTGATGGCGAGTGCAGCTGGGCTGATGCTTGGTGCAATAATCACTTCGACAAATTGGCGCTCAACAATCGCTTGTGCGGTCTCTGCGTCTAACTCTCGGTTAAGTGCAATGATGCCGCCAAATGCAGATTCTGGGTCGGTAGCATAGGCCAGTTCATAAGCGGTTTTAATGCCGTCTAAGGAAACGGATACGCCACAAGGGTTGGCGTGTTTAACAATAACGCAGGCCGGTTTGGCAAAACTTTTGACGCACTCAAGTGCAGAATCGGTATCGGCAATATTGTTATACGACAGCGCTTTGCCTTGTAATTGCTTGGCTGTGGCTACAGAGTTCTCGCGAGCACTGGCTTCAACATAAAACGCCGCACGTTGATGCGGGTTTTCGCCATAACGCATTTCTTGTGCTTTAACAAACTGCGTATTAAAGGTGCGAGGGAAGGTGTCACGTGCGCTCAGGTCGGCTTTTTGTTCACCAACCAAAGCGCCTAAATAGTTAGCAATCATGCCGTCATAAGCAGCGGTGTGCTCAAAGGCTTTAACGGCTAAATCAAAACGTGTGTTATGTGACAGGCCACCATTGGTTTTGATTTCATCGAGCACAATGCGGTAGCTGTCAGCGCTAACCACAATGCCAACATGAGCGTGGTTTTTAGCGGCTGAACGCACCATGGTCGGGCCGCCAATGTCAATATTTTCAATGGCATCAGCGAGTGTGCAGTCAGCCTTTGCTACGGTGGCGGCAAAGGGGTACAAATTGACCACAACTAAATCAATGCCACCAATATCGTGTGCAGCCATGACTGCATCATCTTGGCCGCGACGTCCTAAAATGCCACCATGAATTTTGGGGTGTAGTGTTTTGACACGACCATCCATCATTTCAGGGAAGCCGGTGTAGTCAGAGACTTCCGTGACATTGATGCCTTCACTCACCAAGAGCTTAAAGGTGCCCCCAGTCGATAATAAATGCACGCCAAGATTGGCTAATTCACGGGCAAAATCGACTATGCCGGTTTTGTCGGACACGCTAATAAGCGCACGCTGCACACGTTGGGACATAACAGTACTCGCCAGATTAGTTCATCAAACCATGTTGTTTTAGCTTTTTACGGAGCGTGCCACGATTTAAGCCAAGGATTTCTGAAGCGCGAGTTAGGTTGCCGCGAGAGTACTCAAGCACAACTTCAAGCAATGGTGTTTCAACTTCATCGAGAACCATTACGTATACGTCGTTGACGCGCTCACCATCAATATTAGCGAAGTAATTACGCATTGCCATTTCGAAATGATCACGCAGTGTCTGGTTATGACGAGTGCTGGTGCTGGTCAGGGGCTTTTTAATAACGGACATGTCCATGCTGGAATCAGTACTCATTTTAGGGACTCTCATGCGGCGGCATCCGGCTGCCGGCAGAGTGTCGGGATTGAAAAATAATCAGTGACCAAGCCGAGCTGCTCGTCAGTCTGGGTCAACGTGTTGAATAGCCGAGACAGCGATTTTCCCTCAGGTAAAAAGTCGCTGTACCAGCTCATGTGTTTGCGTGCAAAACGCAAACCTAATTCCTCGCCATAAAACGTATGCACCGCAGAAAGGTGGCGGAGGATGATGTGTCCTCGCGACGATAAATCCAGCGGTGGCAAATATTCTTTGGTTAGGAGGTAATGATGGATCTCTCGAAACAGCCATGGTCGGCCATGGGCGCCTCGGCCGATCATTATACCATCGCAGCCGGTGCGCTCAAGAACATCTAACGCCTTTTCCGGTGTATCAATGTCACCATTTGCTAAAACCGGGATATTGACTGCCTGTTTGATCGCGGCAACAGTGTCAAATTCAGCATTACCAGTATATTTGTCTTCTCGGGTGCGGCCATGAATCGCTAGCAGTTGTATACCTGCATCTTCTGCAATTTTGGCAATCGTAACGCCATTACGATTGCTCCGATTCCAGCCAGTGCGTGTTTTCAATGTGACGGGCACATCAACGGACTTGACCACGGCATTAAGTATTTCAGCAACCAGCTTTTCATCTTGCATGAGCGCAGAGCCAGCCAAGCGGTTACAAACCTTTTTGGCCGGGCAGCCCATATTAATGTCAATGATCTGCGCGCCACGCGCTACATTTTCACGAGCTGCTTCAGCCATCATTTCGGGGTCATAACCGACAATTTGCACGGTAACAGGCCCGGGCTCTCCAGTATGGTCTAAGCGGAAGCGTGACTTGTTGGTATGCCAGAGTCGTGTTTCAGAAGACACCATTTCTGACACCACATGCCCCGCACCTAGTTCTCGGCAAATTTGTCGGAAAGGGCGATCAGTCACACCTGCCATCGGCGCCAATACCAGTGGTACATCAATCGTGTATGGACCTATCTGAATTGGTTTCATGGCTGCACCGCACGTAGTTCTACTTGCTCAACCGCTGCGGTGAGACCATCGGCTTGTTTGGGCAGGCGAATAGCAAAGCGAATCGAGACCGGTTCGTTGTAGGCAATCAGTGCAGTGGCAGCATAACGAGGCGGCAGGTTTTCAGGTAAATAGTCTGTTGGCGTTAGCAAGCCACGCGCGATGGTGCGGCCTTGCCAATCACGTAGAGTCAGCTCGAGTTTCGGCCAGGGTTGTAAAATATCAGCACGGTGTGCCAACACAGCTTGGCCTTGCCATAACTGGTTGTCGAGTGGGTTTACCTGCAAAGCCAGTCGGTTGATATGCCATGAAGTAGTCAGCTCGGGGCGACGTAAGGTGTATCCCATGGGTGATAAAATTGGATTGATCACTTGCCGCACATTGGTTTTTGCCAGCCAGTAATTTTGACTCAGCCAAGCCAGCTCAGCTATCAGCACCAAGATAACCAACACAAATGCCAGCCGCCACCACTTGCTGTGGCTGACAACCTTCGCACTGGTAAACTCCAGCGGCAGGGTTAAGTCATTGCTTGGCTTAAGTGTGGTCATGGTCGGCTCAACAGGCGTTTGGCATTTGGCCAGACAGTCGGCACCAGTCTTCATCTTTAATAGCCAGCGTGTCTAACGCCAACCAAGGTGAGTAGGCGCTGACCAGTTCATCGACTTGTGAAGTGATAATGCCTGATAACGCCAGTTGGCCAGTTGGCTTTAAAAAGCCGGTGAGCGTGCCGGCTAGTTGTGCTAGCGGGCCGGCTAAAATATTGGCCACTACGACGTCTGCTTTAACCGCTGGCATGTCTTCTGGCATAAATACCTTTACCCGATCCGACACGCCGTTACGTTCGGCATTGTCGCGTGTAGCCAGCAATGCTTGTGGATCAAGGTCTACACACCAAGCTTCACGAGCACCTAATAACAGCGCAGCAACGGCTAAAATGCCAGAGCCACAACCATAGTCAACAACGACGGCATCTTGTAAATCAAGGCCATCCAGCCACTCAAGGCAAAGCGCGGTAGTTTGGTGAGTGCCAGTGCCAAAGGCTAAGCCGGGATCAAGCAGTAAATTGATGGCATTGGGGTTGGGGGCAGGTGTCCAGCTCGGTACAACCCACAAACGGTCACCAAAACACATGGGGTGGTAGTTATCCATCCACGCACGTTCCCAATCCTTGTCTTCTAATACATCAATTTTATGCGGAGGCAGGGCGTGGCCTAGATGGTTTTCCATAAACTCAACAACAGCATCCATCTCGGAATCGACGACAAACAAGCCAATAACACGGGTGGCATCCCATAACGGTTGTGCGCCCGGTGGTGGCTCCAGTAAAGGCTGATCGCCTGAGTCTTCCATGAGTACAGCAGCAGCACCAACGAGCTCTAACAAATCTTGATAGCGCGTTGCGTCGGCTTTTTGTGTTTCAATTTTAAGCTGCAGCCAAGACATGGTGGCCTCCAAAAAAATAGGATGCGCAGTGTAGTCGTGTTGCTGGTGAATTTATAGTCAGTCTGGGTGTTTTTCACCCAGACTGACGGTTGGATTTAACTTAAACCTAGCTTCTTTTCGAGGTGGTGGATGTCGACGCCGCCGGCTATAAAGCCCGGATCCTTTAGGATGACATCACGATGCAAGGAAATATTGCTACGAATACCATCAATTACAATTTCATCAAGGGCGTTGCGAGTGCGTTGCAGTGCAATTTCACGCGTTGGACCAAAGGCAATGAGTTTACCAATGAGTGAGTCGTAATTTGGCGGCACGCTATAGCCCGAATACAGATGTGAATCCATACGAATGCCAGGGCCGCCAGGTGCATGGTAGTAATTCACCTTGCCGGGGCAGGGCATAAAGGTTTTGGGATCTTCCGCATTGATACGACACTCAATGGCATGGCCACGAATGACAATGTCTTCTTGAGTGACAGATAGGCCAAGGCCGGACGCTACACGTAACTGCTCTTGGATGATGTCGACACCAGTGATCATTTCGGTGACTGGGTGCTCCACTTGCACACGAGTGTTCATTTCAATGAAGTAGAAGTTTTCGTCTTCATACAAAAACTCAAAGGTACCGGCGCCACGATACTTCATCAGCTCGCAGGCCTTAATGCAGGCTGCATAAACGGCCTGGCGGCTGTGTTCGGGAATGCCAGGCGCCGGTGCTTCCTCAACTACCTTTTGGTGTCGGCGTTGCAGCGAGCAGTCGCGATCACCTAAATGAATAGCACGACCCTCGCCGTCACCAATGACCTGGATTTCAACATGGCGTGGATGCTGCAAAAACTTTTCCATGTACACGGTGTCATCGCCGAATGCCGCACCGGCTTCGGATCGTGTAATGGAGAGTGCAGATAACACTTCACTTTCTTGATGCACTACCCGCATGCCACGACCACCGCCACCGGAAGCCGCTTTAATAATGACGGGGAGTCCGATGCGCTTGGCAATTGCCACCGCGCTTTCTTCGGTCACCGGGCCGTCCGAGCCCGGCACAGTTGGCACACCGGCTTTTTTCATGGCTTCAATGGCCGAGACCTTATTGCCCATCAGGCGGATTGATTCAGCGCGTGGTCCAATAAAGGTAAAGCCGGATTTTTCGACGGCTTCAGCAAAGTCGGCATTTTCTGCCAAAAAGCCATAACCGGGGTGGATGCCTTGTGCGTCGGTTACTTCGGCAGCAGAGATTAACGCCGGGATATTTAAGTAAGAGTCTTTGCTTGCTGCCGGGCCAATACACACCGCTTGATCAGCAAGCCGAACGTGTAATAGATCACGATCTGCCTTGGAGTATACGGCGACAGTTTTAATGCCCATTTCTTTGCAAGCACGAAGAATACGTAATGCAATTTCGCCTCGGTTGGCGATGACCACCTTATCCAGCATTGTGGTGATCTCCGCTTAAACGATAGTGAAAAGTGGCTGATCAAACTCAACCGGCAACCCGTCTTCGGCCAAAATGCTTTCTACGGTGCCGCTGTGCTCAGCTTGAATTTGATTCATCATTTTCATAGCTTCAATAATGCACAACACATCACCTTTTTTCACGCTGCTACCCACTTCAACAAACTTAGCGGAGCCTGGCGCAGGTGAGCGGTAAAATGTGCCGACCATCGGTGAGCGTTGAACAGTGCCATGAGTTTCTGGTTCGCTGGCTGCTGGCGCGGTGCCTTTGGTTGATTGCTCAGTGGCAGCGGCAGGCGCCGGTGTTGGTGCAGAGTGTGCCTGAGGTGCAGCAAAATACTGCTGAGGTTGTGCTTGCGGGCGATTGCGTGCGATGCGCACAGACTCTTCACCTTCAGTGATTTCCAGCTCATCAATGCCAGATTCTTCCACAAGCTCAATCAGCTTTTTAATTTTACGAATATCCATAAGGACTCCTAGTTTGTTTTATTTGTTGTCTGCTGCTAATTGGCGCAGAACATAATCCAGAGCCAGCTCGTAACCTATCGGACCCAAGCCAGTAATTACACCAATGGCTTTGTCTGAGAGGTATGAGTGTTGGCGAAATGATTCTCGGCTATGCACATTTGATAAGTGCACTTCCACAAAAGGGATGCCCACAGCTAACAGGGCGTCACGAAGTGCCACTGAAGTGTGTGTGAAAGCGGCCGGATTAATGATGATGTAACGTGTGCCCTCGTTAATGGCAAGATGCACACGATCAACTAACTCACCTTCGTGGTTGCTTTGAAAGGTGTCGATGGATTGATTGGCCATCGCAGCTTGAGTGCGTAAGTTGAGCTCAATGTCAGCGAGTCGTGTGTTGCCATATATGCCAGGCTCACGACTGCCTAAAAGATTCAAGTTTGGGCCATTTAAGACAAGTATTGCAGCCATGTTGAGGTTCTCTTGCCGTCGATGGTGTGCAGGTTAATATTCGCCAAAATGGTCATGACCTGCATTGATATTGCGGGCAAGATACCCAAAGTACCGTTTGCCTGCAATGACGTTTAGATGAAAGGTTTATGTCAATTTGACTTTTTGTCATTTCTTTAATGCAAATGAGCATGACTGACTGGACATTAGGCGCTGCTCGCCATACTCTTTTGCGCATTATTTAAAAATAAGAGGTGGGCGCACTGTAGGGCCCGAAACACCCGAGGCACTTCAGTGTATGCCCAACCGTCTGGTCTGACACCAAACGAGGGTTGTTGCATGCGGAAGTTATTAGTGAAAAGACGTCTCAGTCTTTTTCCTTTATTCATGTTGTTGTTCTCTTCGCCGGTTTTAGCGTCTAGTTGGGATATGCCCCGAGGCGTTACCGATATCAGCCAACAGGTGTTTGATCTTCACCGCACTATTCTCTACATCTGTATTGCCATTGGCCTAGTCGTCTTTGGTCTGATGTTCTGGTCGATATTACGTCACCGGAAATCCTTAGGTGCTAAGCCTGCAAACTTCCATGAAAGTACAACAGTGGAAGTTATCTGGACCATTATTCCTTTTGTTATTTTGATTGCGATGGCCGTTCCTGCCACCAAAGTGCTGATCGCGATGGATGACTCTAGTGAGTCTGAGCTGACCGTTCGTGTCACTGGCTCGCAATGGAAGTGGCATTATGAGTACCTGACCTACGGTGATGACCATGACGTTGATGTGGGTTTCCTATCTTCGTTGTCGACACCACGAGAGCAGTGGGAACGTCAGGGTCAAGGCTTTGGTAAGTCAAACTTACCTGACTTTGAAGCGCATCCAAACTATCTCATCGAGGTTGATCGCCCACTGGTTATTCCAACCGGTAAAAAGATTCGCTTTCTGTTGACTGCTGACGATGTCATTCACGCTTGGTGGGTGCCAGATTTTGCTATTAAGAAAGATGCGATTCCCGGCTTTATTAATGAACTGTGGACCAATGTGCCAGAAGGTAAAGAAGGCATTTACCGTGGCCGTTGTGCTGAGCTTTGCGGTAAAGACCATGCTTTTATGCCAATTGTGGTTGAGGCAAAGTCACCAGCAGATTTCGAAGCTTGGTTAGCTGAGGCTAAAGTTCGCTCAGCAGAAGAAGCGAAAGCTGCTGCTGCATCTGTGGATTATAAGTTCCCGAATTTGGCAGAAGCCATGAAAGAGGGTGAGGCGGTATACGTGGCACGCTGTGCTGCTTGTCACCAAGTTAATGGTGCTGGTCTGCCACCCATGTTCCCGGCCTTGAAGGGTAGCAAAATGATGGTTGAAGACAGTGGTCTTCAAGATCACATCGATATCATTATTAATGGCAAAAATGCCATGCCAGGTTGGAAAGCAATCTTAACAGCGCGCGAAATGGCAGCTGTTACAACTTATGAACGTAACGCCTGGGGTAATGACACCGGCGACTTAGTCCAGCCGTCGGAGTTTGCGCAATGAGTGGAGATAACAGCATGTCGAATGTAGCCCATGCAGATCATGATCATCATCACGAGCTCAAGCCGTTTTTGATCCGCATGTTCACCACCACCAACCACAAAGACATCGGCACGATGTACTTGGTGTTTGCTTTCCTAATGTTGCTCTGTGGTGGTCTTGCCGCCATGGTCATTCGTGCTGAGCTAATGTACCCCGGCATGCAACTGGTACAGCCTGATTTCTTTAACCAGATGACCACAGTGCACGGTTTGTTAATGGTGTTTGGTGCCATCATGCCGGCCTTTACCGGTTTTGCGAACTGGATGGTGCCGATGATGATTGGCGCGCCAGATATGGCTTTGCCTCGTCTCAACAACTTCTCATTCTGGCTGTTGCCATTCGCCTTCGCTATTCTGATTGGTTCGGTCATTATGTCGATGATGGGTATGGGTCCAGCGCCAAATTTTGGCTGGACCTTCTATGCGCCACTTTCAACGACTTATGGCCCGCCAAGCACTGATCTGTTTATTTTCTCAGTTCACTTAATGGGTATTTCATCCATTCTGGGCGCCATCAACGTTGTGGTTACTATCCTCAACATGCGTGCTCCTGGCATGACCATGATGAAGATGCCGTTGTTTGTATGGACCTGGTTAATTACCGCATTCCTGTTGATTGCCGTCATGCCAGTATTGGCAGGCGCAGTCACCATGATGTTGACTGACCGCCACTTTGGCACCAGCTTTTTTGATGCTGCTGGTGGTGGTGACCCCGTTATGTTCCAGCATATTTTCTGGTTCTTTGGTCACCCTGAAGTCTACATTATGATTTTGCCGTCCTTCGGTATTGTCTCTGCCATCATCCCCGTGTTTGCACGTAAGCCACTGTTTGGATATGCCTCGATGGTATATGCCACGGCATCCATTGCGTTGCTGTCATTCGTGGTTTGGGCTCACCACATGTTTACTACCGGTCTGCCGTTAGCAGGATCGTTGTTCTACATGTATATGACGATGCTGATTTCCGTGCCCACTGGCGTTAAAGTATTTAACTGGGTTGCCACTATGTGGCGTGGTTCGATGAGCTTCGAAATTCCCATGTTGTTTGCTTTGGCCTTTGTGGTGTTGTTCACCATCGGTGGTTTCTCCGGCCTAATGCTGGCGATTACTCCAGCGGATTATCAATACCATGACACCTACTTTGTGGTGGCGCATTTCCACTATGTCTTGGTCTCTGGCTCCTTGTTTGCCATTTTTGCCGGGGCTTATTACTGGCTGCCGAAATGGTCTGGTCACATGTTCAGCACGTTCTGGGCCAAGATGCACTTCTGGAGCTCGTTGTTGTCAGTCAACCTGCTGTTTTTCCCAATGCACTTTGTGGGACTAGCCGGTATGCCGCGTCGCTATGCTGATTACTCCATGCAATTTGCTGACTTGAACTTCTGGATTTCGATTGGCGGCTTCTGGTTTGGTGCCAGCCAGCTGTTCTTCATTGCGGTATTGTTCACGCTGAAGCGTCAGCCCAAAGCAGCGGCAAACCCATGGGAAGCGCAAGAAGGTTTAGAGTGGACTGTGCCTAGCCCAGCGCCTTATCACACCTTCGAAACACCACCTGTAGTTAAGTAAGGAATTTGACGATGACACAGACACCTGCAGCACGTAAGCAACTAATCTGGATGACGGGTGGTGTGCTGCTGATGTTTGTGTTTGCCGTTTTTGCTATGCCGCCGATCTATCGCGTGTTTTGCGAGATCACTGGTTTGAACGGCAAGCCATCGTCGATGGCTGCTGGCGAATCGACTTCGGTCGATTTAGATCGTGAAATTACGGTTGAGTTCATCACCATTGTTGATTCTGGCCTGCCGTGGCAGTTCACCAGCGAACGACGCGTAATGAAGGTTCATCCGGGCGAGATTCATCAAATGAACTTCTCTGTGGCCAACCAAGCGGGTGTGCCAGTTACCGGTAAAGCAATTCCTAGTGTGGCACCTTCTGCTGGTGCAGCACACTTAAAGAAAACGGAGTGCTTCTGCTTTATTGAGCAGACCTTGGCTGCGGGTGAAAGTATGGACATGCCGTTGGTGTTTTATATAGACCCAGCATTGCCCAAACAAATTGGTACCGTGACATTAGCTTATCGCTTTTATCGTCAAGCCGACGCTGGCTGACGATAGATTAAAACAATAAAGGAGTGCGTCATGTCTTCTGCAGCTGAACCCACAAAGGCGGGTGAAAAGCCAACGAGTTATTATGTTCCAGCGGCTAGCCCATGGCCGTTTGTAGGTTCGTTTATTCTATTTATCTTTGTGATTGGTTTGGCTAACGTCATCCAAAGCAATAGTTTGTCGGGCATTGCGCCAAACGAAGGCACCTTAAATTTCTTGTTGCCACTTGGTTTGTTAGGCGTGTTTGGCCTAATGTTTTTTTGGTTTCGTGACACCATTGTAGAAAGTTTGAGCAATAAAAACTCAGTGCAAATGGATCAGTCCTACCGCCAGGGTATGGTTTGGTTCATTTTCTCTGAGGTGATGTTCTTTGCCGCCTTTTTTGGCGCCATGTTTTATGCGCGCTGGTTAAGCATTCCTTGGTTAGCTGGTGAAGGCAAGGGCGTGATGACGCACGAAGTGTTGTGGCCACAATTTCAAGCTTTATGGCCATTGCTGAAAATGCCTGATGGCGGCACCACAAACGCTATGGGGCCATGGGGTCTACCGTTTATCAATACCGTCATTTTGGTAACGTCATCGCTGACATTAACCGTGGCGCACCATGCTTTGTTGAAGGGCGATCGTAAAAAGCAAATTAACTATTTGGCCATTACCGCCGCACTGGGCCTGATCTTTTTAGCGTGCCAGGTTTATGAATACATTCACGCCTACCGTGATTTAGGTTTGACTCTGCAGTCTGGTATTTATGGCTCTACGTTCTTCATGCTGACCGGCTTCCACGGTCTGCATGTGACCATCGGTACCATCATGATTATTGTGATGTTGCTGCGTTCAATTAAAGGTCATTTAACACCAGACAATCACTTCGCTTTTGAAGCAACTGCCTGGTACTGGCACTTTGTTGACGTGGTCTGGTTATTCTTGTTTGTGGTGGTGTACTGGTTATAACTAGAGTGTGTGGGGCTGCAGCAACCCGGTAGCCCCAAACACAAATAAACAGGCAATAATGATGGCGGCAATAACGGCTCTCCAACGTAAAGCTTTCATAAGCTTTTCTGGGTCGTTTTTGTCGCCTCTGCGTAATGCGCGCAGCCCTGCGACGAGCTGCCAGACCATCAGCACAAAACCTAGCAGCAGCAGTAATTTTATAAGCATTTTGTAAAACCCTTTTGGTGGTAAGTAGGCCGCAAACGGCTGCTATGGATAATAGGTGAATTAGTGCGTCAAATGCACACGCAGTTTTTACCCTCTAAAAAATCAGCTGTTGTGCTGTGGGTTTTATTTATTGTTATGTTGGCCTTGTTGTTAACACTGTCAATATGGCAGTGGCAGCGTGGCGCGGAAAAAGACGCGCTGCTTGCACGGCAAGTGGATCGTTCAGATTTGCCCGTGATTGAGTTGACCGATGTTGCCGAGCTTCCCGCTGACATAGCCGATAGACCTATACGTTTACGTGGTCATTTTCTGCCCGAGTATCGCGTAGCACTTGATAATCAAATGCGTCAAGGCCGGGCCGGTTATGAAATTCATATGGCCTATGTACTAGAGGGACATAACGAAGCGGTATTAGTGAATTTGGGCTGGTTGCCTACGGATCGAGATGGTGGCCAGTTGCCACCCGAGAGCTTTGCAGAGGCTAATAGTATTTCAGGTACAGCAGTGCTGCCTTCTGCGTTTATTACGGTTGGTCAGCCGGAGTTAACGCGCGGACTATGGCGAGCGGGGCGAATTGAGCCTGAGTATTGGGCGACTCAGTGGGGTATTCCGCTACAGCCTTGGGTGTTGCGACTGGCGCCAGAAGTAGCTGGCTTTTATCAGCGTGACTGGGCGCCAACAGGGCAGCAGTTAATGAGCCCAGATCGCCATCGTGCCTATGCATTCCAATGGTTTGCATTGGCGTTGGCTTGGGTTGCTTGTTGGTGGTTCGCTAGACGCAGTTTGTTGCGATCTAATGATTTGGATATTGAAAAATGAATCGTTCAAGATGGGTCATGTTGGCTTTTTTGGCCACTTTTTTTATTCCGTTTGTGATTGGTCAT
>CAYYWS010000041.1:0-13359 GCA_964473955.1 uncultured Paraperlucidibaca sp.
GCGGCTGCCGAGCAGCTGGGCATGGTGCAACAAGGTGTGGCACGGGTAAGGTTAGAACGCCTACCCTAAGCGTCTGCCCGTTTGCGGCGTATGTAGAGTGTTTTGTCTACACGCGCCACCAGCTCACCGGCTTCATCACGAATTTCAACAGGCCACACCGGCAGGTACTTTTGCCCGCCTTCTGTGGCTTTTAGCACCTCGGCCAAACGTTCATCATCCAAGGTCATGGTTGCCGTTACCAGGCCACGCCCCGGCTTAATGAAATCAATGGTCGCGGCCTTGTCCCACACAATGTAGTCGCGGCCTAAACGGTTCATTAACAGCAGCATAAAAAACGGGTCGATCATGCTGTACAGCGAGCCACCAAAGTGGGTGCCAACGTAGTTGGTGTTATACCAACTCAGCTTCATCGCCACGGTGACGGATCGATACTCGGGATCAATTTTCACCACCCGCACACCGGCCCCCACATAGGGGCCGTAAAGGTTTAATGCGCGCCGAATGCCGTCGGCACCGGTAAAAAACTGCTTAATCCAACTACTCACGTTTTAACTCACTACTGCTGTGTTTAATGCCCCATTGGGTGCAAGTTCATTGGCTAATTGGGTGGCCAGTTTGCTGACCAAACCGTAAATCGACAGCTGTGGGTTGGCGCCAATACTGGTTGGGAACAACGAGCCATCCATAATGCTTAATTGGTCTAACAAGTGGTATCGGCCTTGATCGGTCACGACCGATGTTTTGGGGTTATTGCCCATAACACAGCCGCCCATCAAATGCGCCGAGCCCACCAAGGTGCGGAACTTTTCGATGCTGAAATTATTAATGGCCTGCTTACATTCATTCCAAGAAGTGAATGTGCCGCCACCCAACTGTGCCGGACGCACTTGACGTGCACCAGCCGCAAATTGAATTTCGGACATGGCTAAAAAGCTGCGGCGAATAGCGTCAACATGGCCAGATTTAAGATCATAGTCCAGCACCGGCGAGCCATTTTTGCGCAGCTCAATTGTGCCGCCCATGGCGTCTTCGGTGAAACCATCACGCACAATCGCAATCATGCCGTTAAGCTGCCCCAGCTGGGACATTTCTTCTGCATGGGCAGCGCCATGAGTACCCAACAAGCTGGCAATAAAGGCCGGCAACATTGGCAACACTTCTAATTTAAAACCAGTTGGCCCGGTGGCGCCGCCCTGCCATTGGAACTGATCGGAATACACCGACTGTGGCGCGCCATGCCAGCCTTGAATGTCTTTATCAAACACCGCGAAGTTGGCCACGGTGGGATGAATGGTGGTGTTAGCACCAACCTGACGGTGTGGGTTGGGTGCTTTTGAACGCAGCAAAATGCCCGGGTTATTAATGGCACCACCGGCCAAAATGGTGTGGCGTGCACGTACCGTTAAGGTATGCCCAGTTCGGGTAAAGCCCTTTTCCGGCATACCGTCCGCCACTACACCCACCACGGTGTCACCGGTCATAATAATTTCGCGCACTTTGGCACGCTGATACAACGTAGCGCCGCCCGTTAATGCCGCTGGAATAGTGGTCACCAACATCGACTGTTTAGCATTGGTGGGGCAGCCCACACCGCAATAACCTAAGTTCCAGCAACCCGAAACATTGCGCGGAATGCTGTCCCAGCTCCAGCCCAGTTGTTCACAACCTGCACGCAAAACATCGTTGTTAGCATTCGGCGGCACTTGCCATGGGCCAATATTCACTCGGCGTTCGGCCATTTCAAACCAAGGCGCCATGGCCTCGGCCGAAAACGCTTGTAAGCCATGCACCGACTGCCAGTGCTGCAAAGTTTGTTCGGGCGTGCGAAAGCTAGAGGTCCAGTTCACCGTGGTGCTGCCACCCACGGCACGGCCTTGCAAAATAGTCAGCGCACCATCGTTGCTGGTGCGGCCGCCACCTTCTTGGTACAGGTCACGGAAGGCTTCACCTTCGTTCATGCGGAAGTCATTGCTGCTGCGTAGCGGGCCTTCTTCCAGCATCACTACCGACAAACCAGCTTTGGTTAAAATCTCCGCCGCGGTGCCGCCACCAGCGCCAGTGCCTACAATCACCACATCACACTCAATGGTTTCACTCGCTGTTAACAGGCCAGCATGAAACACCTTCCAGCCTTGTGCGATGCCGTTTTGCACCGGATCTGGCACCCCTTGAATCGCTATTTTCATGACAAAGCTCCTGCGTTAGCGACGGCTGTGGGTGCATGTTGTGGTGCGTTATAACCAGTCACAGCCCAGCTTTGTGGCAACAGATACCAAGCGGCAGTAATGATTTTGGCCAAGCCACCATAACCGGCGCGCAATAAACCAACCGAACTGCCCTTCCAGCGCTGCAAGAAGGCTTCTAGCTCGGCAGGTGTGGCGTCTGGCCAATCTTTCCACAGGCGGCAGAGTGTCCAACGTGCCGGCGGCATGCTTAGCAAATCAAACAGTTCTTGAATGGCCGCCATGGAGCTGGGGCCGGTGCCATAAATAAATTGGTCTATGGAGCGCAGCACGTCGGCTTTGGCTTGTTCAGCGCTGTCGTCAGTAGGAAACACACCGGCCAACACCACCGGAATTAACGCACTCAACACCGCGATGTCTTGCGTGCGTAAGTAGTCGTAACCGGTTTTGGGCTCTACCTTGGCGCAGCCCGTTAGCAGGGCGGCAGAGGAACCAGTCGCCAAGAGCATACCGCCCATGGCGCTGGTTTTTAGGAAGCTGCGGCGACTTAGCCCCGCAGCCTGTTGGTGATCGACATGCATGGCGTAAGTCCCCTTTTTTATTATTTTTGGCTAGGACACCTTATTTGCCAAAAAACACCTTATTAATCAAGGTATGTGTAAATTTATTAAATGGCGGCAGGATATAACGCACCGAATACACCTTCGGACGCTCTAACACTGCTTTCATGTTGGAGTAGGTTTGGAAGCCTTCATAGGCGTGGTAACGGCCCATACCCGAGGCGCCAACACCACCAAACGGCAGGTCATCCACACCAACATGCGTTACCACGTCATTAATGCCAACACCACCCGAGTGAGTGTGGGTGATGACGTAGTCGGCACGAGCACTGTCGTTATCGAAGTAGTACAGCGCCAATGGGCGAGCACGACGGTTCACAAACTCCAGAGCACGCGACAATGACTCAATTTCCAGAATCGGCAGAATTGGGCCAAAGATTTCGTTTTGCATGATCAACATGTCTTCGGTTGCACCCAACACGATTGTTGGTGGAATCTTGCGGGTGTTATCAAAACGCTCATTGGCTGGATTGATTTCAATCACACGCGCACCCTGTGCACGGGCATCGTCTAAATAAGACTGAATGCGCTTGTACTGCTTGTCATTAACAATGCTGGTGTAGTCGCTGTTGGTCAGCAAGGTGGGGTACATTTTGCTGATTTGTGCAGTGATGGCGATTACAAACTCATCGACTTTGCCACGTGGCAGCAACAGATAGTCTGGTGCCACACAGGTTTGGCCAGCGTTCCAGCACTTACCGAAAGCAATGCGCTCAGCAGCGTCTGTCATCGAGTAAGACTCGTGCACAATGGCCGGTGACTTGCCACCCAGCTCTAACAACACCGGAGTTAAGTTGCTAGCGGCATTGGCCATGATGGTGCGACCGACATTGGTCGAGCCAGTGAATGTCATTTGATCAAATGGCAGATGCGAGAACGCTTCTGACACTTCACCGCGGCCGGTAATAACCGCCACCATGTCTTCGTTAAAGGCTTCTGCCAACATACGTTTTAGCGTTTCGCCCAAACGTGGGGTGAAGCTTGAAGACTTGATCATGACGCGGTTGCCAGCACTTAAGGCACCCACTAATGGGCCCAGGGCTAGGAAAATGGGGTAGTTCCATGGCACTACAACACCCACCAAGCCTAATGGCTGTGGCACCACACGAGCTTTAGCCGGAATTGCCAAAATGCCGGGATGACGCTTTTGCGGCTTCATCCATTTGGTGAGGTTTTTGCTGCCGTACTTAATGGCTTCTAACGACGTTAAAATTTCAGCAATCTTGGTTTCATCTTTAGAGCGGTGACCAAAATCTTGGCTAACGGCGTCGGCTAAATCGTCCTGATATTTCAATACCGCCTGGCGTAAACGCTCTAGGCCAGCAATACGCTCTTCGGCAGAAGGCATAGGACGCATCGAATATGCCGAGCGCTGAGACTGAAAAATACGCTGCATATCAGCAACTTGGGGGTTCTCTGAGACGAGTTGTGGATTGTGAGCAACCATAATGACCTCTATAAATTCAGCAAAACCGCCCATAAGCTGCGGCGAGTGGTGACTTTTTAGAGCATTTACTCTAGTCTGTCAAATAGGCTAATTCTTGAGGGGGACAGTGTGAAAACGCGCGATCGCATTTTGCTAAAAAGCTTGGTGCTCTTTAATGAGCAAGGCGAGCGTGCTGTGACAACTAATCACATTGCTGCCGAATTAGGCATCAGCCCCGGTAATCTGTATTACCACTTTGGCAACAAGGAATCGATCATCTTCGCGCTATTTCTGCGTTATAGCGACGAGATGACCCAAGTTTTGCAGTCACACACCGGCGAAGTGTTAACACAAGCGCTTAAAGTGGCATTGTTTGAAGAGATCTTGGCCTGCATGTGGCGTTATCGCTTTTTACACCGCGATCTGACCCACTTGGTGAGCGAAAACGACGAAATGCGGGAGGCTTATCGGGCCTTTGCTCGCCGGCTGATGTTTGCCGCTCAAGCTATTTATAAACACCAAGCGGCTAATCAGTTGCTGTCTGCTACTGACGATGAGATCAGCTCATTAATTTTGAACCTGTGGATTATCGCCACCAGCTGGGTGAATTTCCTGACCACCACCGGATTTTTTGGCTTTAGCGAACCGCTAACCGAAAGCATGCTGCGGCAAGGCCTATATCAGATTTTATGCTTGGAAGAGCCCTATCTGTGCGGCAGCGCCCGTGACGACATAGCCGCCTTAAAAGCGCGTTATGGCAGCCCACTTAAACTGGAGCTTTAAGCCAGCAGCGCTTTTTCTAAAAACTGCGGAATGCGACGTTCCAAGTAATAACCGGGCTCGCGCACACTGGCGCCCTGCTCCACAAACCCCACATGGCCGCCTTTGGGCGTAATTTCAATGGTGAGTTTGGCGCTGCCTTGGCTAGGTTTGGGAAAACACACCGGCGCCAAAAAGGGGTCGTCTTCTGCCTGTAACAGCAAGGTGGGAAGTGTGATGTCTGGCAGCACCTGCAAGGGGCTGCAACGGGCGTAATAATCATCACCATCGCGGAAGCCATGCAGACCGGCAATCAACTCATTGTCAAATACCCGAAACGATTTATACGGCCCACGTTCTAGCCGTTGGCGAATAAAGCGCGCCGTTTGCGCCTGCCCTGCTTTTTCTAAATGTAGACTTTTGCGGCGCCAGGTTTGCTGCAGACTGGTCAGCAAATGACGTCGATAAACCCGTGAAAAACCCTGATCCAAACGATCAGAACATGCCCCTAGATCCAGCGGCACTGACACCGCCACCGCCGCTTTTAAATTGGCTGGCAATGCTTCCCGTGCTAAATAATTTAAGGTGATGGCTCCACCCAGAGAAAACCCCACAATGGCCAGTTTTTTCTGCGGATAACGCGCGGCAACTGCAGCCACCACATCGGCCACATCATCAAAAGCACCGGCATGGTAAGCGCGTACCGAATCGTTAAGCTCGCCCGTTGCACCACGACAGTTCATTGCCACCGAGGCCCAGCCCATGGCGTCTAACGCCACTTGCTGGCCAATCACATATTGCGAAGCACTGCAGCCAGTCAGGCCATGAATCACAATCACTAAGGGTTTATCACTTTCCACCCAATGCGTGGGCAAGCGCCAATCTAAATACAGCCAATCACCATCACGCAGGCGCAAACGCTCGCGCACACGTGGCAGTGGCTGCGGCTTACGCATCAAGGCCGGATAAAGCGTTTGCAGGTGTGGGTTACTGAGCCACCAAGCTGGCTTAAATGATGACATCACAACTCCTTAAGCTGCCGTCACCCGATACAACAATGCATGCACTAGGCCCGCACGGGTTTGCCGGTGTAGCGCAAACTGTTCGGGCAATGTCAGCTCTTCGGGCGAAAGCTCCGTTTCGATATACACCCATGCATTGGGTTTTAACCAGGCTTGCTGCATTAAGCCATCAATCACTTGTGCCACCAAGCCCAGATGAAACGGAGGATCTAATAATACGAGATCAAAGCTTTTACTGGCAGGTTTGCGTAACCATTGCAGGCTGTCGGCACACACCAATTGGCAGTTTTCGGCACCTAGCAGGGTAAGATTTTCACGCAAACATTGCGCTTGTTGTGGGTCTTTTTCGATCAGCGTGACATGTTCTGCCCCACGCGATGCCGCTTCAAATGACAACGCACCACTGCCGGCAAACAGGTCCAGCACATGGCAACGAGTAATCTCAAATTGCAGCCAGTTGTAGAGGGTTTCGCGCACCCGGTCGGGGGTCGGCCTTAAGCCCGGCACATCCAAAAAGCGCACCCGCCGACTACGCCAACGGCCGGCAATAATCCGCAGCTCACGTTGACCAGCTTTGGCTTTGGCCACCTTGCTCATGGCTGTGCTGGTCCCACACTAATAATCACCAACTGCTCCGGCGTTAGCCGTCGGCGCAAGGCATCATTAACCTGTTCGGTAGTAATGGTGCGCAACACCGGCAAGTAGTCTTGTAACCAACTAGCGGGCAATTCATAAAAACCAATCACACCCAAATAACTGGCAATTTGGCTATTGGTGGTAAGCCCCAACGGAAATGACTGTGCAATTGAATCAATCGCACGGGTTACTTCATCTTCTGGCAAGCCCTCTTGTTGCAGCTGCTGCAAAATAGACTGGGTAATATTTAAAGCCTGTTCGGCTTGGTCAGCACGTGTCGAGAAGGTGATCTGAAACGGCCCATTAACACGCATGACACTGAAGCGACTGGAAACACCATAGGTTAAGCCACGTTTTTCGCGTAGCTCACGCATTAGCAATGAACCAAAACCACCGCCAGCAATCACCTCATTGGCAACAATCAGGGCAAAGTAGTCGGGGTCTAAGCGAGTAATGCCCATCTGGCCAACCACCACATGGGTTTGTTCCGCATTAAAGGGCTGGTGCAAACGCTTAGAGACACCTAAGTTTTTAGGCGGCGCAATCAGTGGTGCCTCGCGACCGCTGGGCATTTTTGCCGAAAAAGCTTCAGCTAAGGCTTCAGCTTCGGCACGACGCAAATCACCCACCAACACCAAGGTGCCATTGTTGGCGACATAATGACGGGCATGAAAGTCCCGAATATCGCTTAGACGAATACGGTTAATCGAACTTAATGTGCCACCAGGTGGATGACCATAGGGGTGGTCTGCATATAACGACTCATAAAACAGTCGCGAGGCAATGGCGGCTGGAGACTGCTTACGTTGCTTGCTGCCCACTCGCATGCTGTCTTGTAAGCGTTGCCAGTCGGCCTGAGCGAATGCTGGGCGTGTAATCACTTCGGCTAACAAGGCCATGGCCGGCTCACGAATCTCGGCCTCTGAAAGCATCACTAATTCAAATAACGCCATGTCGCGATGCGAACTGCGATTGAAGCGCGCCCCTAAACGTTCGAACCCCAGCGCTACCTCTTGTCCGCTGCGGCGACGTGTACCCTGCTGCATTAAACTATTAACTGCCGAAGCCAGGCCGGGAATAGCACCATCACGGGCGGCACCGGCATCAAAATACACCCGCGCTTCGAGCATGGGCAGGCGTGGATTGTCATGCCACAACACTCGCAAACCCTGGGTGGTGCGCCAAGTTTCAAACGGCACATTAAGCGTTTTTGATTCAGCCAACTCACTGGCCGTTAAACTATGTAGGCGCGACAGACTGGTAATTTCGCCAATATCGGTGCTGGCACGCTCGATGCTGCCCACACTCGTCAGTGGCCAAATTAAGGCAAAGACACATAACAGCCGCTTCACGGTGTCTTCTCCTTATCAATCTGCATAAATAGCGTAGTCATTCGCTCTGGCACTAAATAACGATTAGCTAAATCCTGAACCTGCTCTGGAGTCACTTCGCGCAAGGCCTTGGCATACTCATTGGGCCAATCCAACGATAAGCCCAGCGTGGCCAGCTGCCCTAACTGTGTCGCTTGTTGGTCCAATGAGTCCCGACTAAAGACATTTTCAGACAAGACATTAACCAATACCCGCTCAATTTCGTCTTCTTCCACGGCTTCATCACGCAGGCGCAGCACTTCAGACAATATATTGTCACGCAAGCTATTCAGGTCTTGCCCTGGCACCGGCACCGCAGTAATCACTAATAAGGTATCGCCACGAGCCAGCATGTTATAACTGGAATTAACCGCCGCGGCCTTGCCGGCACGTACCAAGTTTGACTCCAAACGCGCACTAACACCACCATCCAAAATGCCGGCCAACATGCGCAGACCATAGGCTTCTTCGGGTGTTGCAGCGGTTAGTAATGATGGCCAGTTAAAGCCCAAATATAGTGCTGGCACTTGGGCTGGCAACTTCATTGTTTGCTGGCGCTCTTGCAATGTGGCTCGTTCACGCCATAACGGACGCTCAGGCAAGGTGCGTGCGGGCAACAAGGCGAAATAGTCCGCCACCCAGTGTCGCACCTGCACCGGATCGACATCACCCACAACCACTAGCGTGGCATTGTTAGGGGCATACCATTGTGCATACCACTGCCGTACTTGCTCGATGGTTAAGTTATCCAGATCGTGGCGCCAACCAATAATGGGCGTGCGCTGCGGATTGTCGACATGTGCCGTGGCGTTAAATAGTTCAAAAGCACGGCCACCGGGACGGTCATCGGTACGCTGACGACGCTCCTCAATCACCACCTGCAGTTCGCGCTTAAATTCTTCCTCATCCAGCAGCAAACCCATCATACGGTCTGCTTCAAGTTCCAAAGCTAGCTGCACACGATGCGATAACACACGTTGAAAATAAACCGTTTCGGCCTGTGTGGTGTAGGCGTTATCACTGCCGCCAAAGCGCGCCACAATGCGTGAGAACTCACCCACCGGCACCTTTTTTGTGCCCTTAAACATCATGTGCTCTAACACATGCGACACACCGGTCATGCCTTCAGGCTCGTCGCCACCACCCACGCCATACCAGGTTTGCACCACGGCCACAGGCGCGCGTCTGTCCACCTGAACAATCACATTCAAGCCGTTTTCTAGCTGAAAACGCGTCAATGCATCATTAGCAACGACACTGATTGGAACAAGGCCTAAGCAAGCCAGCAGCATGCTGACTGCGTGTTTTCGCCACCGTGAGGCATGCATATATCGCGCGAACTCCACATCAAAAATCAAATTTGCTAAATACAAACGCCGCTACCCCGTGAAGGGTTGGCATTAGGGTGCTAGCATAGCGCATCCTGAAAGCGTCGCCATGAACAGCTCCAGATCAATTAGTGGACACCCTAGCATGTCGGAAGTAACACCAGAAGACAGCGGCTTTTTTGGCCGCATGAAAGTGGGCCTAAGCAAAACTCGTCGTTCGTTTAGTCAAGGCATGGCGACACTGCTGATTGGCGCCAAAGAAATTGATGATGAATTATTAGAAGATATCGAAACGCAGTTATTAATTGCTGATGTCGGTGTCGACGCCACCCGTCGCGTAGTTGATGCCCTCACCGAGCGCGTATCACGGCAAGAACTGCTGCACTCACATGCCCTGTTTGATGCACTGCAAGATGAATTGGCAGAGCTACTAACGCCTCGCCAGCAACCATTAGTCATTAATAGCCTGCACAAACCCTTTGTGATTTTGATGGTGGGTGTAAATGGTGTGGGTAAAACCACCACCATTGGTAAACTCGCTAAGCGTTTGCAGCGTGAAGGCAAGAAGGTCATGTTGGCGGCCGGTGATACCTTTCGTGCTGCCGCGGTTGAGCAGCTGCAAGTCTGGGGCGAACGCAACAACGTGCCTGTGATTGCACAAGGCAGTGGCGCTGATTCAGCTTCGGTATTGTTTGATGCCTTCCAAAGCGCCAAAGCTCGCGGCATGGATGTGCTGATTGCCGATACCGCTGGCCGCCTGCACAACAAAGACCACCTGATGGATGAACTTAGCAAGGTAGTTCGTGTGCTGAAAAAAATCGATCCACATGCGCCACATGAGGTTATGTTGGTGGTCGATGCCGGCACAGGGCAAAATGCACTGAATCAAGTGCGTGATTTTGATCAGGCAGTGAAACTGACTGGCCTGACCGTCACCAAACTGGATGGCACCGCCAAAGGTGGCGTGTTATTTAATATCGCCAGTCGCAGCAATCTGCCGATTCGTTTTGTTGGTGTCGGTGAAAGTGTCGACGATCTGCGCCCGTTTGAGGCGACAGAATTTGTTCAAGCCCTGTTTGATGAGCTGCGTTAATCCAGCCCAGGGCTAATTAGGAGAGTTGAATGATCCGTTTTGAGTCGGTCAGCAAGCGTTACCCGCCACAGTTTGATGCGCTACGCGAGCTGAGCTTTGAAATCCCCACTGGTGAAATGGCCTTTTTAACCGGCCACTCAGGTGCGGGCAAATCCACCTTACTCAAACTCATCATGATTATTGAGCGCGCCACCAGCGGCCGAGTGATTGTTAATGGTCGCGACAATGGTCAGCTTAAAGGCCGTCAAATTGCCATGGCCCGACGCGACATTGGCATGATCTACCAAGACCATAACTTGCTCGATGACCGCACCGTGTTCGACAACGTGGCACTGCCGCTGATTATTTCCGGCATGGCACCTCGCGATATTCCTAACCGTGTTTATGCCGCACTGGACTTAGTGGGCCTAAAGCATCGCGCCAAGTCCATGCCGTTAGAACTGTCTGGTGGTGAACAACAGCGTGTGGGTATTGCCCGTGCCGTTGTTAGCAAACCCTCGGTTATTTTGGCGGATGAACCAACCGGTAACTTAGACCCGCAGTTAGCGTTGGAAGTGATGAATATTTTTGAAGAGCTGTCGCGTGTTGGCGTCAGCATTATGGTGGCCACACACGATCTGTCACTGATCGCCCGCTTCAAACACCGTTTGCTGACCCTAAAAGCTGGCCAGTTAGTTTCTGACAGTGGAGCCGCCTAATGAATCAGCCCATTGCCAATCGTGGCGCCAAAAAACAAACCGGCTCAATCAAAAGCACCTTTAGTCATTATTTAGGTCACCACAAGCGCGAGGCCAAAGACAGCTTTGTACGCTTGGGCAAAGCACCGATATCCACCTTAATGACCGTGTTGGTGATGGCCATTGCCCTTAGCTTGCCGCTGGCAATGGGCTTTTTGCTGAATGATGCCCGCACTGCCGCCGGTGGTTGGGACAGTGAAGCACGCTTATCCATCTATTTAAAAGATGGCTTAAGCAGCGAGCAACAACGCAATGCCCTGCGTAAAGCACAGGCTTTGGATGAAGTGGCATCCGTTTCATTGATTACGCCGGAAGTGGCTTTAGAGGAATTTAAAGAGACATCAGGTTATGGCCAAGCACTGAAGCTGTTTGATAAAAACCCATTACCGCCGGTGTTAGAGGTTTTTCCTGTTAATACCGTTGATACCAATGCCATGACTGCTCTGCGCGACCAATTTGCGCAATGGGAAGACGTTGAGTTGGCCGAAGTGGATATTGCTTGGGTGCAGCGCCTGCAAAGCATCTTAGACCTTGGCCAGCGCCTGCTGTATGCCTTGGGCAGCGCCTTGGTCATTGGTGGTTTGCTGGTGGTGGGTAACACCATACGCCTAAGCATTGAGTCTCGCCGGGAAGAAGTTCGCGTGATTGCCCTACTAGGCGCCACCCGTGGTTTTATTCGCCGTCCCTTCATTTATTTGGGTGTGTGGTGTGGTTTAAGTGCAGGGCTTGTCACCCTAGGCACGGTAAGTGCGTTAATTTATTGGCTCAATGAGCCGGTGATGCAGCTTGCCAGGCTTTATAGCAGCGAATTTGCCTTGAGTTACCCTTCATTTGGCATTGGAATTGCCGTAGTGTTGGGCGCTGGCTTCTTAGGTTGGTTAGGTTCATGGTTGGCGGTAGGCCGTCATTTACGTGAATCAGAGCCACGTTAATGCCATATTGCCGAGTTTTAAGGCAGTGGTATTATATTAGATGATGTTGAACGATCTGTTATGGAGGGCATGAACGATGTCTAACTGCATGGCCTTACAGCCGTTAGCAGTCGGTATCCCTGGGGCTAACCTAGGTTCGTACATTCAGTCTGTCAGCAGTATTCCTGTACTGACTGCAGATGAAGAGCGCTCGCTTGCCGAACGCCTACATTACGACCAAGACCTAGACGCTGCACGCCAGCTCGTTCTCGCTCATCTTCGTTTTGTGGTTCATATTGCCAAAAGCTACTCAGGTTATGGCCTGCCACAAGCCGACTTAATTCAAGAAGGCAATATTGGCCTAATGAAAGCGGTTAAACGCTTTGACCCCACCATGGGTGTGCGCTTGGTGTCTTTTGCGGTGCACTGGATCAAAGCCGAAATTCACGAATACGTGATTAAAAACTGGCGCATTGTCAAAATTGCCACCACCAAAGCACAGCGTAAGTTGTTCTTTAATTTGCGCAGCATGAAAAAAGGCAGCGCCAGCCTAACGCAGGCCGAAGCACAAGCCATTGCTGATGAGCTCAATGTCAGTAAGTTTGATGTGCTGGAAATGGAAGGTCGTTTACTCAATTACGACACCCCCATTGATGGCAATCCCGATGACGATGAAGAGCGCGTGGCACAAGCCCCCATTCATTATTTGGCGGATCACCGTTACGACCCGGCCCAGCAAGTGGAAGATGACGACACTGAGCACAGCAATAGTGATCGTCTCATGCTGGCCATCAGCTCATTAGATGCCCGCAGCCAAGCTATTTTGGCCAAACGCTGGTTAAGCGAAACCAAGTCCACATTGCATGAGCTAGCCGATGAGTTTGGTGTGTCTGCCGAACGTATTCGTCAGCTCGAAAAAAATGCCATGGACAAAGTGCGTGCGGCCTTGTTGACTGCATGAGCTGGCTGTCTATTGCCGCACTTAACCTAGCCCTGGCCGTCATGACCGGGGCTTTTGGTGCCCATGCCCTTAAAGCCAAACTCTCGCCAGAAGCCTTAGGCTGGTGGCAAACAGCAGTTGAATATCACTTCATTCATGCCTTAGGCCTGTTGGTTATTGGCGCCTTAATTCGTCTTTCACCCGTGCTTACCGCACCACTACCTTCAAGCTTGAGCAACCCTGCGCTTAGCCTGCAAATTGGCATCGTCATTTTTAGTGGCTCGCTATATGCCATGGCATTAGGAGCTCCACGCTGGTTTGGCGCCATCACCCC
>CAYYWS010000042.1:0-11005 GCA_964473955.1 uncultured Paraperlucidibaca sp.
CAAGAAGTAAGGCATACGCTCATCAACTTGCACTGGAATTTCAACAAACTGGCCAGCGCGGAAAGCATATGCGGCAATTTGCTCCACTGGCACATTAGGGCCTTGACCAAACGCCGGGTCAAAAGCCACACCATTATGGGCACTACGTGTATTGCCTAATGGAGCCGGAAATGGGTCACCTGTTGTCACCGCACCTGAAGGGTAAGGAAAGCCTGTTCCAATTGCTGCAGGCCCTGCCCAACCTATCAGTTGAGCACCGCTAATGACGACCGCTTCACTATTTCGATCGGCACTACCCAGTGCCTGCAATGTTGATAGTGGGTCATCTTGCAAACCGATGAATCGACCCAAGCCTGCCAACAAGCGAGTAAACATAGATTGCGGATCTGGTGCTGCAGCAAAAGCATCGCTGCCTGCAGCAACAAGACTGTCATCACCGGTGGTAAATAGGCTAATTAAGTTGCCACTTAAACCAGTAAAGGCCTGCTGTCCAAAGGCTAATGCAGCGCTCATATTGCCCTCAATCAAGGCCATGAAAGCTTCATTTAGCTGAGCAACAAAGGTCGCTACAACACCCAAAATACCACTGCCATAGTCTAACTGCGTCTGCGCTGGCGGATTCACAGGCCCACCACCTTCGTCCGGCGGCAACACGGCGGCATCACCGACAAACGCTACCCCATCACCACGCTGTTGCGGACAGTTCACAGGGTTTGTGAGCAGGTCGGTATAAATCAGAGCACCGTCATCACGTAAGAATCGTGCTTTCTGACAGCGCGCCATGACTTGGTTACGAGGATACTCATGCGGATCAAACTTATCGGCCTTGGGAGGACGGTTATCAGAGGGTGGTGTAGCTGTTTTGCCCTCGTCAAACACGATCAAATAGGAGCCCTGACCGGCACCATAAGCCAGACTATCTGGTGTTAGTAGGTCCAGACCCAAATACGGATCAACATCGGGATGACGCGCCATAAAGCTGTCGCGATTCGCGAAGCAATGTGTGACGTCGCCACTGCATGCTTCAGGTCGACGATAATATACGTCTGTACCGTTAGCGCCGACGGTGCGTGCCATCACTTCAGCGGAAGTCATGCTGACTTGGTGATCAGCAAAACCAACGTGCAGCAACACCTCTTTGGGCGGCAGCGGCTGTCCATCAAGACCGGGCAGTGTGGTGTTTGGCGAACCGATCACATGGGTTTTTCCGGCAACGGTCACCTGCCCTGCCACACCATCACCTAGGTTATGGGCATAACCATTATTTTCCGCACGATCCCACAGCATTTGCACCAAATTAAAGGCTAGCTGCTGATCAATGGTGTTGGGGTAGGCGGGATAAAACAGTCGGGCATAACCATCAAAATCAACACTGCGCTGCAACAGGGTGTTGTAGTTCATGCCGGGCACACCTAGTACACCGCGATGGACATCTGGCGACACTGCCACCACTACCCCACCATCGATGCCGCCCTGACTATTACCGTCATAAAACACATGACGGTTATCAATCAAGGGGCGGCCATCCGCAGCTTGGAATGCTGGATGACTAACAAAACCATCCTCCGCCTTCAGCAAACGCCCCATCACCACAAAGTTCAAAATACCTTGTTGTACACGGTCGGCCAGGGTCGGGAAGTTCGACATATCCAACAAAATCGTCGCCGCGTTTACAACGTCTGCCACACCTGCCATACCAATCCAGTCGGCAGCACAGAAAGTGAAATTGTGCTCGTTACCAAATCGTCTTAGCTGACCTTGGCCAATTTCACCCTGACTACCAAACAAACCATGGCCATAGAGTGATACCCGTGACGGCACCACGTCACCATTGGCTTTTTGTGCCGCATTAGGTATGTGGCAGGTAAATGGCACATCCAACTTAGGCTGGAGCGGGAAAGGTATTGGGGCATCGTAGGGACCAGGGTTTGGTGTCCCAAAATAAAAGCGCCCTGTTACCTGACGGTCAATATCTCCCTGCCCTGTTGTCGCCATCGGACGATCAATAAAGTTAGGAATTGACATCGTGCCTTTGATGACGCGCGCGATACAGTCAGTTGCACCGGATGAGCAATCATTGTTCTGTACGCTAGCAACGCTAAAGCTTGGCGTGTCTTGGTTTTTTAAGGTCTGATCGCGAATACCTAACAAACGCGAACTAATGCTACGTTCACTCGCAACGGTAAAGTCCCAAGCCACATAAAGCTCATCAGGATCGATACCAGCATCTGTTTCTAGCGTATCTAGAATCTCCTCAATCGCAGCACAGCGATCATCAACCGCTGGCAGATTTCGCAATGGGCTGGTGAGGTTATCACGGCATAAACGGAATCCTGCACCGGCCTCAATGGCTGTTCCATTGGCATCGTGCAATTGACGCAACGCCACGATATAACGACGGCCCGGCTCAAAGTTCACGCCAGGACGAATAATCAGCAATGGTCCCGGGTCACTGGTTGGATCGACAAGATCGACGCCAGACTGCAGCGGCCGCGCTAATTGATTACAGCCGTCGCGGAAAGTTTGCACCGCACTGTTAATTTCATCCTGCCCACCAAGCTCTGCCAACGTTTGCAATGGTGCAGGGAAATCACAGGGAGTGTATCGGGTTAAGTTGGCATCCATTTCAGCCCACACCAAGTGCGGCTTTTTATCCGTGACATCAAACACCACAATGGCCGAGTCTGGATGCAAACTATTGGCCATCGACTGCGGCACAACACCAACAGCCTGACCGGCTCCTGGTCGCCCAAGACGAGGCACCGGTGCAAACTCTGCTGTTTTATCCAAATCCAAGCCCGGCACACGCAGCAAAATAGCTTGCCCAGGAGAGAAGCCATCGGCACGGTTTTGATCACTTGGATCAATCGGTTTGCCCAACACATTGCGCGGCATAGCCAATAGGTTCAACTGCAACTGACGGCCTGTGTCGGTATCTGCAGCTTTGGTAAAATGGTCGTTGGGAAATGGCAACAAACAATGCGCAGGGTCTAAGAAGTCGCAACCTGCAGGTGACGAGGCCAGCACCACTTCTGACAGCAAACCAGCATCATCGACACCGACATTTGGGGCCCCACCACCAGGCTCGCCCGGCTCACTCGGGTTAGGCACGATATCGAACACACTAGCCAAACCATCAAATACTGCACAACCCGGTGCTAATGGGCCTGCCACATCACGACAACCATCGGCCACTGTTTTGGCGCCATCAGCCAAGGTGTCAAAAAAGCTACTGGGCAGGCTTAAGAACTGCAGGAATCGATCACGGCCAACACCGATAAAACACGCACCAAAATCTAAGGCTATGGTGCAGTCGGTCAATAACGGCGGCAAAAAACGCGTGTCTGGCGGTGCAATGCCAAACAGCGGGTTATATCCCTGTGCTCGTAATAACGGCGCGGTCAACGGACCTAACGATACCGTCTCCTCATAGCCCACAATGTCGCCAGTGGGATCAATATAACTAAACTCGTCCTCAGGAATAATGTAGCCAAAGCTGTTATGAGTTAAACCCAGCAACATGGTATGCACATTAGGCTTGCTTTCGGATAACGGGCTGTCACCGGCCAAGCGTCGAATGTACTGTCCAAAGGTATTAGTTGCCTCACCTGGAATAGTAACCATCTCTACTCGAGCGGTGTTATCACCAGATTGGCCTAATGAGATACGACTCACCAAAGTGCGAGCAATGGGGGCCGGCTGTGGCAGCTGATTTTGCAGCTCTTCAAATGATTCGATTAATGCCGCAGGAATCATATTAAAGCCTGGAATATCATCCTTAGGCAGTTGGCTAAACTGATAGTACCCATTGAATTGGCTTAACAAACCGACGCCAATAAACAATGGGTTGGTGACTGGCAGAACCACTTCAGCATGTGCTACTTGCAGTGACGCAGGTACTGGCACAGCATTGTCGCGCAGACCAAGCAAAAGATTGGCCAAGTTTTCACCGCGTGACTTCACTTGCTCGTATTTATTGCTTCCTGTGCCTGGGCCAGAGGGTGAAGCATCGGCAATGGCACCATTAAAGTACAGTGAGGTACCACCCAACTCACTTTCTAGGCGGTTGACTACGCCCAAGGGGTAATCTGGGTGTGGCACCCGCACCACCGTACCATCTTCGCGGCGGAAATCATTGGCACCCACACTGGTGGGGTGAGCTGAGAACTGGGCCAGCGTGGCCAGCATACGATTCGCGTTTGATTCATCATCAGCCTGTGCCAACAACAAACTTGCGGCAGGGTCAGCTTGATGGAAAATCGACTCGTCGCGATACCTGGGTCGACGGTAATTATTAAATGCTGAAGCATCACCGCGCACCAACGACAACTGCGCAGGCTTACGCTGTGCCAATGCTTTTGTGGTGGCAGCTTTAACACCGTCAAACAACATTTTTTGCTGCCAATCCTTAGGCACCCCACCCCATAGGCCCTGCAAGTCAGCGCCGGCATGGGTATGGGTTTGGCCAAACATGACATTACGAGGAGGAATACACTCGTTAACTGCACAGCTGGCTTCGTTCACCGCTTTACGCACCGCATCTTGAATCAGGTTGCCAGCGCCAATTGCATCTAACGTCACCCAAGCCACACGCTCTTTTTTGACAGGGTCAATGGCCACCATCACACGCACCCAGGTGTCATCATGGCAATCATGATTATCAGATTCAGCACTGATGACCGCATCACTAATACAGGGTGCCGTGGCTGGTGCATTCGAGACTGATATCGGTGCATCACCCACAGTGAACTCTGGTGCAGGGCCATATCCTGGTAATAGTTTAAATGGACCAAAACCATAACCACCTAAATGAAAGCGCTGGAAGCGTGTACCGCCAAAATAGCTCTCGCTCATGCCCTCAATATGCTGATCAGATGGGGTTACTGACTGACTTGCTGCCCCCACTTGTATCAAAGTCAGTTCGTCGTCATTGAGCAGGGTCACTGTTTGCACGAGTGGTTGGTCTAGCAAACTGCTGCTGACAACCACATCAAACTGCTCATCAAACTCTTCAAAGAGATCACCAAATACACGTATTGCTAAAGCAGCAGTCTGCTGCCCAGCAGGAATAGTCACTTCACGCTGATTAACCGCCTCAAAGTCTCTTTTTTCACCCTGACTGGTAGCGCTGCCATCACGCGTTGAATAGACCAGACTCACCGCCTGATCAGAAACCCGATTAAGCCGTGCTGTTAAGCTGATAACTTTCTCGGCATTACCTTCGTGCACAGGTTCTAAGGGGTCGAGGCTCAGGGTTAATGGTCCACCCGGCATATCGTCATCACGAATTGTGATCGTCGCTGGAGAGCCCAATACAGTAACGGCCTCACTAACTGCAGTAACCGTCAAAAAAAATGTCTCGTCTGGCTCCTGCACATTGTCCGCAATAATTTCCAATGGAATGTCAAAGTGCGTTTGCTGAGCAGGAATTGTGAACAAGCGGTTATCGAGTGCCACATAGTCTTCACCCGCTTGCGCCGTGTTATTACTGGTGCTGACACGAATATCTATATTTCGATCCAAGCCGCCTTCACGTTGGATGCGGTACTGCATCACGGTATTGCTATCTGCTGTGCCCTCAACAATGCTTTGCGCAGTTAGCGTGAGCACAACCTGCCCTAGCGGCTGATCATCGTTAAGCAGCGTCACGCTATAACGTGAACGACTCAGCTCGACATTTTCTGGGTTTGAAAAATCAACAAAAAACGTTTCATCTGGTTCTGGGGTGGTGTCGCCCAAAATAGTAATGGCGATTGCTTTCTCGGTTTGACCCGGCTCAAACACCACGGTTCCGCTGGACGAAACATAGTCCTCACCCGCCAAGGCACTACCATTGGCAGTGGCGTAGTCAACACGGACTTGCTTGCTGGAGGTTGATGAAAGCTGCACATTAAATTGCAATGTCCGCTGCGCATTGCCTTCAGGCTGACTAATATCTTGTGCAATCAACAGAGGAAGTTGGTCTTCACAACGTCCATCAGCAGGACGTTCTGCAGCAATATCTTCTTCAGAGCACCGCAAATGCTGCTGTGCATCCTCGGCACTGACTAAAGGCTTATTGTTGGCTTGTAAGTAATTGGCAATTTTAGGGTTGGCTGTTGCCAACTGCTCAAAATCAACATCGAGATTAATCACAGACAAATTATCAGCCTGCAAAGCAGTTGCTGCTTGGCGCACATCAATAACTAAAGGATTATCCGGCTGAATATCTAGCGACAGCAGTATGCGAGCAAGATTAATTACACGACGATCAGTTAACTCAGCTTTGGGGCTAAATACATCACGTGGGGTCATGATGGGTAACGCGGTGACCGCGCGATTACCCAACTCCACTCCGGCTAAGTTAAAGCGAATCAGGCCATCGGGGCGATAATTAAATTTACCCTCAGCATCAGTCGCACCCTGCAAGTCTTCAGCTACATAACCCAGACCCCATACTGCAGAGTCTATAAACCGACCAGTATCTATTTCGCGCTCGCTACCTGTTTGAGTGCCATCACGCGATGAGTTACCACATGCCGAGAGCAAGGTAAGCGCGAAAAAGGAAAGAATAAAATGCTTTAGCAGACCGTGCATAACTGAGCCCCTAGAGGCTGCAGGCAGCAGTCTCTAGAGATGGACGCAGCCGTCAGCCCCTAAACTTTTTTGTATTGTTTTTGTTATTAAAGTTTAGCGACTGCTCAGTCATATCACAGCGAACATTTGTAATCAACAGAATTAAACAGAAGTCACTTAAAGTCGTGACTAATGCAATAACTTAGGTTTGTTGACATCCATGCTGACAAAATCAATGCGATCGTCATCAAATAAGTTCATTTCAGGCGCCAATATGCGTATGTAGCGATCAAAGTACAAAATTTGCTTCAGCAACAAAGCAAAGGCGCGCGGGAAGCGAATGCCATGACGCTCACCGACTGCAACAATGTCCATCATCAACTTGTTGATTTCATTATCGTTGGCTAAGGCCGACATAACAGCTTCCGGATCTACTTGGGTAGCAGCACCATAGATCAGCTCTAAGTCTGCAGCTAATGCCACTTTATCTACCGCACGCTTGGTCATGCCAATCACTGACATGCTTTCAGCCATTTGCTTAAAGTCACCGGTATTCATCGACTCCATAAATTGCATGGTGGCAGACCAAGTTTCTGGCGCAATTCGACCCACAATACCAAAGTCGATAAAACCTAAACGCCCATCAGTTAATACCATCAGGTTGCCGGCATGAAGGTCTGCGTGAAAACTTTCACACATCATCAAGCTTGAAAACCAGGTATTGAGTGCGTTCACCAAAGTCCCTGCTGGGTCTTTGGTGTATTTGCGAATGGTCTCTAAGTCAGTTAATGGCACGCCGTAAAAGCGCTCCATGGTTAATACACGCATGCTTGATGCGTGCTCAAAAACCTTAGGCGCGATGGCTTGTGTATTGCCGGTGTTTTTCAAGAACTCATTAAATTGCTTGATGTTGCGGGCCTCTTTATAAAAGTCCACTTCTTCCATCATGCAGGCCTGAATTTCACTCACGATGCCTGATAACGACGCGAACTTAAGCTTGGGTAAAAACCGCTCAAGCAACACGGCAGAAAAATATAAAAAGTTCAGATCGGTTAGCAGAACATTTTCCACACCCGGTTTTTGCACCTTAATCACAACAGACTCGCCAGTGATCAATTTCGCCGCATGTACCTGTGCAATCGATGCAGATGCCAACGGAATCTCATCAATCTCGCTAAATAGCTCAGCCAATGGACATTGCAACTCAGCCTCTAACACGGCCTTGATGGTGCCAAACGGCAACGGCTCCGTTTTATCTAAGCAATATTGAAATTCATTGACGTAATCGGCAGGAAACAATGACGGCGAACTGGCAATAAACTGACCCAATTTGACGTAAGTAGCGCCTAAACGCTCAAAGGTTTGACGCAACAAACGTGGAATGGGTGGGCGATCACCGCCTACCCAGGCAGCGCCAGCGGCCGCTAAAACTTGTGTGGTTTGGCCGATACGAAATAAGCCTTTAAATGCATTCGACCAATTGGCATAGTGGTTCATTTACTGTGTCTCTCCATGTCGTGCACACACTGCACAGTCAGGGTCGCGAGGAGTACGCAACCGTCTGACGTCATTACTAAAACCATCCCAGATCAACAATTGGCCCACTAATGATTGGCCAATATTCGCAATCACCTTGAGCACTTCTTGTGCCTGCCAGCTACCCATCACAGCCACCGTAGAGGCCATCACACCGACTTCATTGCAGCTAGCAGTGCCATCATCCTCAATCGCCGGATAAACACAGCGGTAACATGCTGAGTCTTTGTTGCGTGGGTCAAATACTGCTAACTGCCCCTGCCAACCGACTGCAGCTGCTGACACCACGGGAATACCCGCTGGCCACGCATGCACATTGATCAGGTCACGTGTCGCGAAATTATCGCAGCAATCAGCAATAACATCGACTGAAGCGGTCAAATCGGCGAAGTTATCTGCATTAATCGCCAATGCATGCGCTTCAATTTGGCAGTTTGAGTTAATGGCACGCAGTGCACGCGCGGCAGACTCAACCTTTAACTGGCAAACGGAGGCCTCGTTATGAATAGGCTGACGCTGTAGGTTTGTTAACTCAACATGGTCGAAGTCGACCAACTTAACTCGGCCCACGCCCGCTGCTACCAAATACTGTGACAACACCGAGCCCAAACCACCTAAACCAATAATTAACACGGTTGCCGCGCGCAAGGCCTCTTGCCCCGCCACATCCCATGTCGGCAGCAAAATTTGGCGGTGATAACGCATTAACTCATCATCAGTTAACACCTTGCTGCCCTCCACTTACTCGCCATTGCCCGGCTAAATCAGGCCAGCTTTGCACATTGATCAAACCTGCCTGCTGGCAAAGTTCACGCACCGCATCCGCTTGATTTGCACCATGCTCAAACAACAACCAGCCTTTTTCATTCAAATACTGAGGCGCCTGACTCACAATACGTTGATAGTCAGCCAACCCATTCGCTTCAGCCACCAGCGCAGTGTGCGGCTCAAAGCGCAGTGTCGGTAAATGCACATCATCCGCCGCCAGATACGGTGGATTGCTCACAATCACATCAAAGCGCTGATTGGCCAACGCGGAAAACCAGTCACTTTGTACGCAGCGCAGAGGCAACTTTAAGTTCGTCGCGTTCTCAGCAGCAATGCTCAATGCCTCGGCACTAACATCCACTGCCGTTAGCTGCCAATGCCGGCGCTCATGCTTTAATGCTAAAGCAATGGCACCACTGCCGCAGCCCAAGTCCACCGCCTGCAGTACGCGCTCATCATTTGCAAAAAGCGTTAGCACTACTTCCACCAAGGTTTCGGTATCTGCTCGTGGAATTAATGTGGCGGGAGTCACTCGTAATGGCAATGACCAAAACTCAGCCTGGCCCGTCACATAAGCCAATGGCTCACCATTGCAACGCCTGACAAGGCCCGCACTCAATACTGCCTGCTGGCTAGTCGATAACAGTTGTTCTGGCCGCGATAAAATTTGTGCAGCACTTAAGCCCATCAGCGAACGCAACAACCATTGCGCCTCCCGTCGTGGGCTTTCATCAATCAAACCCGGCTGGCGCCAGCCTTCAGCAGCGGCCAAAGCGGCCTCCGCGGCTGCCAACCAGTCCGCAATCGTCATGCGTCGTTGGCCAATGCCGCCAGTAGGTCGGCTTGATGCTCGGTCGCCAAGGCTTGTAATAACTCGCCAATATCACCCGCAATGATTTCATCCAACCGATATAAGGTCAGATTAATGCGGTGATCAGTGACACGACCTTGAGGAAAATTATAAGTACGAATACGTTCGGAACGATCACCACTACCGACCAAGTCTCGGCGCAGGGTAGCCGAAGCCTGCTGCTGAACGGCCTGTTGCACCGCTAATAATTTCGCTGCCAATAACGACAACGCACGAGCTTTATTTTTATGCTGTGAACGCTCGTCTTGGCACTCCACCACCACCCCGGTGGGAATGTGGGTTACCCGTACTGCCGAATCGGTTTTGTTGATGTGCTGACCGCCAGCACCACTGGCACGGTAGGTATCAATACGCAAATCAGCCGGATTAATATCAACATGCTCAATCTCTTCTGACTCAGGCAAAATCGCCACAGTACAAGCTGACGTATGAACTCGCCCTTGTGATTCGGTTGCCGGCACACGCTGCACACGATGGGCGCCTGACTCAAACTTCAACGCCGCATAAGCGCCATCGCCCTCAACTTTAGAGATCACTTCTTTATAGCCGCCATGCTCACCTAAGCTGCTAGACACCACCTCTACCCGCCAGCCCATACGCTCAGCGTAACGACAGTACATACGGAATAAATCACCGGCAAAAATCGCGGCTTCATCACCACCGGTGCCGGCGCGAACTTCCAGCCAAATATTGCAGTTGTCGTTGGGATCTTTTGGCACCATCAAGGTTTGCAGGTCAGCCTCAAACTGCAGCAAACGCTCATTTGCCTCGTTTATCTCTTGTTCGGCTAACTCACGAAAATCTGGATCTGCCAGCAAGACTTTCGCCTCACTCAGCTGTTGTTGCGTTTGTCGATAGGATGCCAATGCTGCCACTACCGGATCTAACTCAGCATGCTCACGTGATAATTTACGAAACTGGGTTTGATCATTAATTACCGACGGGTCGGACAATAACGCGCCTACTTCTTCATAACGCTCAGCCAGTCGATCTAAACGCTCTAATAATGCCGCTTTCATCAGGTTTGTTCTTCATCCAAAGAGGTTTTGGCAGTTAAGCCCAATACACGCGATGCTAATGCCAGTTGTTCTAAGTCGCCTTCCGCCGCGAGCTGACGCAAATTCATTGTGGGCGCATGCAACCAGCGATTCAGCATATTGTGCTGTAGACGTGCCAACACCTGCTCGGCATCAAGCCCAGCACGAATCGCCTCGACAGCGCGCGCACGCTCTTCTTCAACCAGCTGCATGGCTTCACGTCGCAGCTGGCCAATCA
>CAYYWS010000042.1:11105-13312 GCA_964473955.1 uncultured Paraperlucidibaca sp.
TCGGCACTTTCTAGGGCTGTGGCCAGCTCAGACCAAGGCCGTGTTGTGGCGCCTACCTCTTGCGCTAGCTGCTGCGCACGCTCATCACCACGGTTAACCACGGTTAATGACGACACACCCTGCTCACGCAAATGCCGTGCCACTAAAGCATTCATTTCACCGGCACCAATTAATAATACCGGCGTCTCATCCAAAGAAGCGAACACCTGACGCGCCAAATTCACCGCTGCAAAACCAATAGACACAGGACTGCTACCAATACTGGTCTCTGTACGCACCTGTTTAACCGCTGCAAAAACCGTTTGAAATAAACGTCGCAATTCAGAGCCCAAAGTACCGGCTGCTTCAGCCTGCGAGTACGCTTGTTTCATTTGGCCAAAAATCTGTGGCTCGCCCAAGATCATTGAGTCCAGCCCCGCCGCCACCTGCATGGCGTGGCGCACTGCATCAGCAGACTCATGCCGATAACAAACGGGCACCAACTCTGGCAGAGCGACATCACAGACCTGACTCAGCCACTGCTGTAGTTTCTCAGTTTGTTCGGCCTCGGCCACGGCATAAAATTCAGTGCGGTTACAGGTCGATAAAATCGCCAGCTCGGTCATCCCAGTTTGCTGCGCAGCGTCTTGTAATAACTGGCACAACTGATCCGGAGCAAACGCTACGCGTTCGCGCAGTGCCACAGATGCGGTTCGATGATTAATGCCAAATGCCAGCAGACCCATGCCTGTTATGCGCCCAAGAGTATGCGTTTAGTTAGTGGCGAATTGTGCGGCAAGCCATTGGCAAAAACAAATACAAGGGCATCTTTTTGCTAGACTGCGCTTAATGCGCTCACGGAAACCTATCTATGTCGGCTGTATCGCTTAAACACGTTGGACAATTTAGCCTGCACCTGCTGTTAGCTTTTACGCTATCAGCCTGTGCGAGCAAGTTCAGCCTGCCTACACAACCTGCTGAACACATTGGCCAAGACATTCGCCAGCTAAGTCACTGGCAAGCCAGTGGCAAAGCCAGCACCCGAGTCTTTGGCAAAACCGTTTCGGGTACCTTTTCGTGGCAGCGTGTTGGTGAAGGCTTTGAAGCAGAGGGTGCAGGGCCATTAGGCCAAGGGCGAACTGTTGTGGTTGGCCAGGAAGGCATCGTGCTGATTCAAAACAGCAGTATTGGCACGCTTTACACCGATGACCCAGAAAAGCTTTCGGAAGAAATGGCCTACACCCCCATTCCACCTTTTCACCTAAATGCTTGGTTATCAGGCTGGCCAAAAGAAGCCGAAACAGCCGTAAGCCCTATGCCGGAAGATCAAGGAGTACGCGAATTCCACGAGCGCGACTGGCATATTCAGGTGATTAGTGAGCAAATTATTGACAATTACCGCGTCCCCGAACGAATTATCATGACGTGGGATCATCGTCGTGTTGTTGTTGCGATCAATACTTGGCAGGCAAAAACACCATGACACAGCCGCTACGCTTACCCGCCCCCGCTAAGCTGAATTTATTCCTGCACATTACTGGGCGACGACCCGACGGCTATCACACCCTACAAACGGTGTTTCAATTTATTGATCTCTGCGACTGGCTTACATTTAGCGCCCTAGACTCACCCAAGATTGAGCTTACCCCCGCCCTGCCCGGCGTGGCAGATGATCAAAACCTGATTGTTCGTGCTGCCCGACTGTTGCAAGGCCACGCAAAGGTAAAACAAGGTGCGCGCATTCATTTAGAGAAAAACCTGCCACTTGGTGGCGGCTTAGGTGGCGGCTCATCGGATGCCGCCACCACACTACTCGCCTTAAATGAATTATGGGGCTGCCAGCTCAGCCTGCCAGAGCTCGCTAAACTCGGCTTGGCACTGGGTGCAGATGTACCAGTATTTGTGCTGGGACAAGCCGCGTGGGCTGAAGGTGTTGGCGAAGAAATCACCCCTATTGATATTCCAGAGCCGTGGTATGCGCTATTAATTCCTTCCGATAGCATAGAAACTGCACAAGCTTTTTCACACCCGCGATTGACACGTAATTCTGACCCCATTACACTGCGCGCCTTCCTTGCAGGGGAGACTCGAAATGACTTCGAATTTGTAGTCAGAGAACTATCTCCTGCAGTAGACGAAGCCATGAAATGGCTGGCGCTGCACGGTGATGCCAAAATGACGGGAACCGGCTGCTGTGTTTACACACCCTGTACCCAACATGAAAAAGC
>CAYYWS010000043.1:0-13237 GCA_964473955.1 uncultured Paraperlucidibaca sp.
TGCTGGCAGTATCAGCAGTGCGTTTGGCAAATGCCTCATCTAGGCCTAAGCGTTTCTGTAGAGCGGTAACGGTACGTTGGCGTACATCGCCCTCAGAGCGCGACCGACCGAGCAGGTCATACAGCACGCCTTCCCGCAACGCACCATCTGAATAGTTCATTTGTTGTAATTTAAAAGCAGCAAACAACGCCGTCACAATGGCAAAGCCAGCAGGAATAAGCTGTCGCCTATCGTCTTTTAGGCCAGGAATTTGAATATCTTTAGTGGATGAGTACTGCAGTAGATAGGTGCGTAATTGCTCTAGGCCATCACTGGTTATATGACCCTCTGGACTGGCCCAACCCAGTGTTTGTAACGTATTGGCAATCGCTTTGATGGTGCCCGATGAGCCAGTTGCTGAGTCCCAGCCTAGGTCTCGGTAACGCCTTGCGATTGGTGCGATTTCTAAGCGTGCGGCAGTAAAGGCGCGCTGTAAGGCTTTTTCAGAAATCTGCCCGTCGGGGAAAAAGCGCTTAGTGAAGCTGACGCAGCCCATATGCAGTGATTCAGTTAATAAGGGATTGTGCTGCTCACCAATAATACATTCTGTCGAGCCACCACCAATATCGACAACAAGTCGCTTGCCTTCTGCAGCTAATGAATGCGACACACCGATATAGATCAAGCGTGCTTCTTCACGACCAGCAATGATTTCAATGGGGCGATTTAAAATGCGCTCTGCCTTTTGTGTAAATTCACGGGCATTTTGTGCCACGCGTAAGGCATTAGTAGCTACTACTCGCACACGTGCAGGCTCTACTCCGTCTAGCTTCTGGGCAAATCGTGCCAAGCAAGCTAAACCTCGCTCTTGCGCTTCCAGTGTTAAATTGTTGTTATGGTCTAGCCCGGCAGCTAGCTGTACTTTCTCCGATTGAGAGTCACTTAGGCGAATAACACCATGCTCTAACTTGGCGACGGCCAAATGAAAACTATTGGAGCCAAGATCGACAGCAGCCATAAATCCATCATTAAGCGGTGCTATTTTGGGCATACAGCCTTATCCTTTTTACTTTTACTTAGCATTAAATTGTAGCTGAGACGTTAGAAGATGGCTTGCCCTGATGCAAGTTATCCAGTTGATGTTATTATCGCCCCCAAGCCAACCTCAAAAGACGGAGTGACGTGATGAGCAGCGAGCTGATCGTGAACACCACAGATGCTAATTTTGACGCCGATGTATTGCAGTCTGATTGCCCTGTGTTAGTAGATTACTGGGCACCTTGGTGCGGTCCATGCAAAATGATTGCGCCGGTATTGGATGAAATTGCCAGCGAGTATCAGGGCCGAATTAAGATCGTTAAGGTAAACGTGGATGACAATGGTGCAACCGCTGCCAAGTTTGGCGTGCGTGGTATTCCAACGCTTTCCTTGTTTAAAGACGGTGCCATTGCTGGCACAAAAGTGGGTGCTTTATCAAAATCGCAGTTGACAGCGTTTATTGACTCCACTATATAAGACTTGTTGGCGGTGGTGATCGTATCGCCGCCAACTTTTTAACCAGTTGTTTTCCTGTTTTCGATACCCCCTTGCGCAGTATGCCCAATCCATATTTGGATACCTCCGTGGTGCCGAAAACAGCCTTACTTTCCCTTTTCCTCATTTGAACGCACGGTATGAATCTCACCGAACTCAAGAAAAAGCCGATAGGCGAACTCATTAAGATTGCAGAGTCCATGGGACTCGAGAGCATGGCTCGTAATCGCAAACAAGACATTATTTTTGCCATCTTAAAAACGCACGCTAAAAACGGCGAAGAAATTTATGGCGACGGTGTTCTTGAAATTTTATCCGACGGCTTTGGCTTTTTACGCTCCTCCGAAGGTTCGTACTTGGCAGGTCCTGATGATATTTACGTCAGTCCTTCGCAAATTCGTCGTTTCAATTTGCGCACAGGTGACACCATCACCGGCACTATTCGCCCACCCAAAGAATCAGAACGCTATTTTGCGCTGCTAAAAGTCAGTCAGATTAACTATGACTCACCTGAAAATGCCCGCAGCAAAATTCTGTTCGAAAACTTAACCCCTTTGTTCCCAACTCAGCGCCTCATCATGGAGCTGGGTAACGGTTCTACAGAAGACTTGACGGCTCGTACCATTGATTTGGTATCACCTTACGGTAAAGGTCAGCGCTCGTTGATTGTGGCGCCACCAAAGGCTGGTAAGACCATGTTGATGCAAACATTGGCTCAGTCCATTACACGCAATAATCCCGAATGCTATTTGATTGTGTTGCTGATCGATGAGCGTCCAGAAGAAGTGACCGAAATGCAGCGCACCGTGCGCGGCGAAGTCGTGGCTTCAACGTTTGATGAGCCGCCAGTTCGTCACGTTCAAGTGGCTGAAATGGTGTTGGAAAAAGCCAAGCGTTTAGTTGAACACAAAAAAGACGTAGTGATTTTATTAGACTCAATTACTCGTCTGGCGCGTGCTTACAACACGGTTATTCCGAGCTCTGGTAAGGTCTTAACCGGTGGTGTGGATGCGCATGCTTTGGAGCGTCCAAAACGCTTCTTTGGTGCTGCACGTAATATTGAAGAAGGTGGTTCATTAACCATTATTGCCACCGCGCTGATTGAAACCGGCTCAAAAATGGACGAAGTCATTTTTGAAGAGTTCAAAGGTACTGGTAATCACGAAGTGAACTTGGATCGTCGCATTGCAGAAAAGCGTGTGTTCCCAGCGATTAACATTAAGAAATCTGGCACGCGTCGCGAAGAGCGTCTGATGCCTGAAGAAGACTTAAAGAAAGTGTGGATTTTACGCAAGCTGCTGCATCCTATGGATGAAGTTGCCGCCATTGAGTTCTTATTGGATAAGCTGAAAGATGCAAAAACCAATGATGAGTTCTTTGACATGATGAAGCGTAAATAAGCGCATCTGTTGTTAGTGTTAACAAAAGGCCCTCTTAAACTGAGGGCTTTTTGTTGTCTTCAATGGCTGCTCTAACATCGCTGCGAATGTGTAAGTCACGCTGCGGAAAGGGTATGACGATGTCGCGCTCTTTGAGTTCCGTCTCTAACGCCCATAAATAAAGTGCTTGGGTGCGTCCTGGCGACATCACTAAACTTTGATCTACCCAAGTCACTAATTCGAAATTTAAGCTGCTGTCGCCGAAACCAACTAGCCACACATCGGGCGATTGCCCGGCTTGATTGACCGTGCCCGCTACTTTTTCTGCAGCCGCAAGGCCTGCTTCTTTAACTAGTTCTTTGTCTGAGCCATAGGCCACACCAAATGGCACATGAATTCGACGTTGGCGATTATTGTAGGTCCAGCTAATCACACGACCGTTAATAAACTCGGAGTTGGGTACGATGACATCAACACCATCATTGCTGGTGATGCGGGTATAACGAATGCCAATTTCGGAGACACGCCCACCAACACCTGATTGCAGTTCAACGTAATCACCGACTTTCAAGGTTTGTTCCACTAACAACACGATGCCGGAAATAAAGTTGCTGAAAATAGTTTGCAGACCAAAACCAATACCAACACCGATAGCACCACCAATCAGTGCAAGATTGGATAAATTAAGACCAATAAAGTCGAGACCAAAAACAATAATCAGCGCCCAGATGATGTACCGGAAAATACGCGATAAGGCGTAAATAGCGGACTCGCTAACAGGGGTACGACGGTTAGGATCAGCAAGCTTCTTCAGGCCGCGCTCTAATATGCGAATGGCGAATACAGCCGCCACCACAAACAGCGCCATGATTAGCAGTCGTGAGAGTGTAAAGCTGCTATCACCCCAAGTTAAAAAGGGCGTATTTAAGTAGGCAGTGGACTCTTGCAACCAAGTCATTAAGGTCATTACAGGCTTCCGGCAAGTTGACGATATTTTTGTAGTTTAGGTGCTACCACAAACTGACAATAACCTTGCCCTGGATTTTTACGAAAATAATCTTGATGGTAATCCTCTGCCGGCCAGAAAGTGACGGCGTCACAAACTTCAGTAACTATAGCCGCATGTTGATGTTGGTTTGCTTGATAGTCTTTAACAAAGGACTCTACTTGCTGACGCTGCTGGTTATCTTGGCAAAAAATCACTGAGCGATATTGGCTGCCAATATCATTGCCCTGACGGTTTAAGGTGCTAGGGTCATGAATGGTGAAAAAAATTGTGAGCAATTTTTGTAGTGAAATTTGCTCGGGGTCAAAGTGCAGCTGCACGACTTCGGCATGGCCTGAAGTGCCGGTGCAGATTTGCTCGTATGTTGGGTTGCTGCTTGGGCCGCCGGCATAACCACTAACACATGAGCTAATGCCCGGCACTTCTCTAAAGACAGCATCTAAGCACCAAAAGCAACCACCACCTAAGGTGATAATCGATGTCGGGAAACTCATGTTAACCTCCGCAGTCAGTGGCAGTGTTTTGCTATTCTGCCTTACCCTAGCGACTTTCGCACAGGAAACACAGGCTTATGAAATATCTTGAGCAACTGCCGGCAAACCGACCCGGCAGATCACCGCACATCAGCATGATGTGGCGGGAAAGTCGTTTTGCCTATGAGTGGTTGCGCAGCCGTTGGTTGGGTGAGCGAGCATTGCAAGGATTGCCGCATGGCCAAGGCCAGTGTGTGATGTTGTTGCCCGGCTTTGATACCGATGACAAAACCTTAGCAACCTTGTGCCAGCGCCTGCGACAGCTTGGATATGACGCACGCACTTGGGGCATTGGCCGAAACCATGGCCGCATCCATAAAATTATGCCTGAGCTGCTAAAAACCTTGACGCAGTGGCAGCAAGAAACTGCCAAGCCTGTGGCGTTAATTGGTTGGAGCCTAGGAGGCTTTATTGCACGCGAGATTGCGCGTGATCGTCCCGACTTAGTGGCTTCAGTGATGACCTTAGGTTCGCCAGCAGTGGGCGGCCCGAAGTACACCATTACTGCCGCAGCATACCGTAAGCAGGGGCATGACTTAGATCAGATTGAAGCCGATATGGCAAAACGTGATGCCATTCCGATTCTGTGTCCACTGACCGTGATATTTACCCGCAAGGATGGCATTGTGAAGTGGCCTGCCACACTGGATCGTGTCACACCACATGCTCGTCATGTAGAAGTGACGAGTTCGCATATAGGGCTAGTCAGTGACGCCAAAGTGTTCCGAGTCATTGCCCGTGCGCTGGCGGACCAAACCGCAGCTACCTAGTTGGCCGCTGCGGTTTACGCTTTGCTGTGGTGCCTGCGCGTGGTGGTAGGCCGGTGTGTTGGGTTAATACCCGTCCTTTTTGAGGCTTAACTTTAACTGACACACCTTCAACCGCGGATGAGTTCTTTTTGCGCGGGCTGTTGTACTGGCCGTCAGCAGCAGGCTGATAGGTCGGAATCAGGTGATGTTTACCATTGCCGATTAAGTCTGCACGCCCCATTTCTTTAAGCGCTTCACGTAATAACGGCCAATTATTGGCGTCGTGATAACGCAAGAATGCTTTATGTAGACGTCGACGACGATCACCACGCACGACATCAACATCTTCTGAATCACGGGTGACTTTACGCAGTGGATTTTTGCCACTGTGATACATCGCTGTTGCGGTGGCCATGGGTGACGGATAAAAGGTCTGTACTTGGTCAGCACGGAAGCCGTTTTTCTTCAGCCAAATAGCTAAATTCATCATGTCTTCATCGGTAGTGCCGGGATGCGCTGCAATGAAGTATGGAATCAGATACTGCTCTTTGCCGGCTTCGGCAGAGTACTTATCAAATAGTTGTTTGAATTTGTCGTAGCTGCCAATGCCGGGTTTCATCATTTTTGACAGCGGGCCATCTTGCGTGTGTTCAGGCGCAATTTTTAAATAACCGCCGACATGATGGGTGACCAGTTCCTTGACGTACTCAGGTGAGCGCACGGCTAAGTCATAACGCAGTCCTGAGCCAATCAGGATTTTTTTCACGCCTTTTAATTCACGTGCGCGTCGGTACAGCTTAATGAGTGGATCATGATCGGTATTTAGGTTTTCGCAAATGCCGGGGTAGACGCAAGAGGGCTTACGGCATGCCGCTTCAATTTCCGGAGACTTACAGGCCAAGCGATACATATTGGCGGTAGGACCACCAAGGTCCGAAACAATGCCGGTGAATCCTGGCACATCCCGCATTTTTTCAACTTCACGAATAATCGAGTCTTCGGAGCGGTTTTGGATGATGCGACCTTCGTGCTCGGTGATGGAGCAAAAGGTGCAGCCGCCAAAACAGCCGCGCATAATGTTGACTGAAAAACGAATCATTTCGTAGGCAGGAATGCGCGCATCACCATAAGCTGGATGTGGTACACGGGCGTATGGCAAGTCAAAGACATAATCCATTTCTTCCGTGGTGAGCGGAATCGGTGGCGCATTTAGCCATACATCATTTTCGCCATGGCGTTGAACCAAAGCGCGGGCATTGCCAGGATTAGTCTCTAAGTGCAGCACCCGATTGGCATGGGCGTATAACACGGGGTCTGCTTTGACTTTTTCATAAGACGGCAGACGAATGACAGTTTTGTCGCGTGGCGGCAGCTTTTGTTTTGCTGGCTGCAGAGTGACCACCGTGGTGTCTTCGGGCAGTGCTGTTAATTCACCCCAAGCGCCCGGTGTCACTTCAATGGGCGCACCAATATCTGTGGCGGCGGGCATGCCAAAGCCTGCACTGCTGCCATCACTAAAGCTAGCTCCAGCAAAACTGGCTCCACCCTTTTGTTTTTCAATGTCACAAGCAGCAAGATCGGCCGTGTTTACATAAGGATTAAGAATGCGATCAACACGACCCGGTGCATCAACACGAGTGGAATCTAAAACAAAAAAATCTTCTGGCGTGTCGCGACGTAAAAAAACCGTGCCACGCACATCGGTAATGTCACGAATGTTTTCTCCACGTGACAGGCGATGAGCAATTTCAACAATGGCGCGTTCGGCGTTGCCATAAAGCAAAATGTCAGACTTGGCATCTAGTAAAATGGAGCGGCGAACTTTGTCTTGCCAGTAATCGTAATGGGCAATACGACGCAGTGATGCCTCAATGCCACCCAATACCTGCGGCACATCGGGATAGGCTTCGCGTGCACGCTGGGCATAAACCAAACTGGCGCGGTCAGGGCGGCGTCCACCTTGATCGTTGGGTGAGTAGGCATCATCAGAACGAATTTTACGATCAGCCGTGTAACGGTTAATCATTGAATCCATATTGCCGGCGGCAATACCAAAAAATAGATTGGGTTTGCCTAAAACACGGAAGGGATCGGCCGACTGCCATTCGGGCTGGGCAATAATGCCCACACGAAAGCCCTGAGCCTCTAGCAAACGACCAATAATGGCCATGCCAAAGCTTGGGTGATCAACGTAGGCATCACCGGTAATAATAATGATGTCGCAGGAGTCCCAGCCGAGCTGGTCCATTTCATCGCGTGACATCGGCAAAAATGGCGCCGTGCCATAGCACTCAGCCCAGTAGCGGTCGTAACCGAACAGGGCTTTGTTGGCTTGTGGATGAGGCAGACTCATGAGGACTCCGGCGGGGTTTAAACCGCGTTAAAAACCAAGTAATGGCATTAGGGCTAAGACAACTTCAGTGCTCATACCAGTACGTGAGCCAATATTGGCAGCAAGACCAGTTTTAACACTTGAAATAGAGTTGTTACGCAAGGTGGTGGCAGAACGAACAGCGGCCTGATCAGCAGCGGCTAAGGGCTTGCCTAGTGCATTTTCAATGCGAGCAACAGCAGCGTTTTCACTGATGGGTTTGCTGGCTTCTGGAAAAAGAGCAGCTAATAACGCGCCATCCATTCCAATTTGTGCACCAACTTGGTTTAAAAAGCCTGATTGTGCGGTATTCATGCCGACTTTGGCTGAGCCTGTTAGGCCCTGAATTTGAATGCGTTCAGCCATCGACAATGCACTGCCACGACGGGCCTCAATTGCAGAGAAAAATTGTTGAGCCTGCGTTTGAGACTGTGCATTTTGTTGGTTGTTTTGCGGTTGAGTGCCAGTTTGGCCGGCAGGCTGCATAGTATTGCAGGCCGTTAGTGCGATGGCGCTAGTTGCAACCAATGCTAAATATGAAAAACGCATTACATACTCCAGAACTTAAACTTGAGATAGACGCTGACGTGCGCGATCTACAGCTGCACGAACTTGGGCCGGTGCGGTGCCGCCAAAATGATTGCGCGCACTGACTGAGCCTTCTAACGTCAGTACCTCAAAGACGTTGTCGCTGATGTCGCTGGAAAATTGCTGCAATTCGGCCAAACTCATTTCGCTTAAGTCTTTGCCGGTCTGCACACCATAACCAACGGCTTTACCAACCACTTCGTGAGCATCACGGAAAGCTAAGCCTTTTTTCACTAAGTAGTCGGCAAGATCGGTGGCAGTGGCAAAACCACGACGCGCTGCTTCACGCATAACCTCACGGCGGGGCTGAAGGGCTGGCACCATGTCAGCAAAAGCACGCAGGCTGCCTAGCACGGTATCAACGGCATCAAACAGCGGCTCTTTGTCTTCTTGATTGTCTTTGTTGTAGGCCAATGGCTGGCCTTTCATCAGCGTTAGTAGCGCGGTTAAATGACCATAGACCCGGCCGGTTTTGCCGCGCACTAACTCTGGCACGTCGGGATTCTTTTTTTGCGGCATGATGGATGAGCCAGTGCAGAAGCGATCTGGCAAATCAACAAACTGAAACTGTGCTGATGCCCATAACACTAGTTCTTCGCTAAAGCGCGAAAGGTGCATCATGATCAGTGCAGCTGCACCGCAAAACTCAATGGCGAAGTCACGATCAGAAACGGCATCCAGTGAATTTTCGCAGACTGCATCAAAGCCTAAAAGCTCGGCGGTATAAGCGCGATCGATGGGGTAAGTTGTGCCTGCCAAGGCAGCCGCACCCAGTGGCAGACGATTGACTCGTTTGCGTAAATCAATGAGACGCTCATCATCACGCTTCAGGTTTTCAAACCATGCTAGCAAATGGTGACCGAAGGTTACCGGCTGTGCAGTTTGTAAGTGCGTAAAGCCTGGCATGATGGTATCGGCTTCGCGCTCTGCTAAATCGATTAAGCCCGTTAGTAGGCGTTTTAACTCACTACGAATGGCATCAATTTCGTCACGTAAATACAGGCGAATATCGGTTGCAACTTGATCATTTCGGCTGCGGCCAGTGTGTAAGCGTTTGCCAGCAATACCAATGCGTTCGGTTAGGCGATGCTCGATGTTCATGTGAACATCTTCAAGATCAATGCGCCACTCAAACTGGCCCGCCTCGATCTCTTGCTGAATGTGTTGCAGCCCCGAAATAATCAGGTCACGGTCGGCCTCAGAGAGCACACCGACTTTTGCCAACATGGTGGCGTGTGCAATCGAACCACGAATATCTTGGCGATACATGCGTTGGTCAAACTGTACGGATGCAGTGAATTCAGCAACAAACTGATCTGTGGCCTCGGAAAAGCGGCCTCCCCACATGGAGGACGAAGATGTACTCATATGCGTGTAGTCTCAACAAAGTATAGTGCTGGCGGATGTTCAGCCTAGCCAAAAAGTAGTCAATTATAGCGTATAACCGAGCAGACTTGCTGATAACCGGGCGACTCGGGCACACTTCAGCCATGTCAAACTCAATAAAAATAACGATTCCCACTGAAGAAGCGCTGTCTGACTTCTGGCTGCCTGACTTCTGTTCGGTTGCTGGTGCCACACGTTTGGGTATTTTGGCATTCCTGATTGCCTTGATTTTGCTGCTTGCTCAAGCACCTGTGTTATGGCCCTTTCCATTTTGGGACTTGTTTCTACTGACTATTTTGTCAGGCCTAGTGATTGCCGTGAGTTTTAGCGTGGTCTGCCGTTTTCGCCGAATAATGGCGGATTGGTCGCACCTTAAAATTGCGGGTGTCACCCTGGCATTTATTATTTTTAATATGGTCTGGATTAGTTTAATTGGCATTTCAATACTGGAATATTTTGATTTGCCTTTGCTGAGTTACATGACCAATGAACTCAGTATGTTGGTGCGCCATGGTTTGATTGTGTCGGTATTTGCTGGCTTGTTTTTTCGCTACTTGGCATTACAAGCGCGTTTAAGACGACGTGAGCAAGCCGTATTGAATTCTCGATTAGAGGCGTTGCAGGCGCGCATTCAGCCGCACTTTTTGTTTAATTCAATGAACATTATTGCCAGCTTGATTGCAGTTGATCCTGAAAAAGCCGAGCAAGTGGTCGAAGATTTAGCGGCGTTATTTCGAGCTAGCCTTAGAGATACTGTCGATGTCAGCTTAAAAGAAGAAATTAGCCTGTGTCGTCGTTACGCCCACATTGAAGAGTTACGTTTAGGTGACAAGCTTCATATTGATTGGCGCCTGCCACAGGATTTATCCGCAGTTCGAATTCCGCTACTGACGTTACAGCCTTTATTAGAGAATGCCATTCGACATGGCGCAGAAATGTCGGCTGAGCGCTGCACAATTTCGGTAGAGGTCAGCATTAATGATTACGACGTGCACATTACACTCAGCAATCCCTTAGCTGGCGCCAGTCGTCATGATGGCAATCGTATGTCCATGGCCAATGTTAAAGCGCGCTTACAGGCTCGCTTTGGCCCAAGTGCATATCTTGATGCCGCACCGGTGGGGGACCAATTTGTGACACGAATAGGTTATCCGCATGCAGTAAATGCAAACTCGTCGTTGAAATCTTGAGCAGGATGGCGCACATTTAGGCTGTAGTACTAAAAATAATAAAAGCTGTACGAGGGAAGCTTCATGAAAGCACGCGTAATTATTTGTGATGACGAACGTTTAGCCAGAGAGCGCTTGGTTCGCTTGCTAGATGAAATTGGGGATTATGAATTGGTGGGTTTAGCAGAGCATGGCGAACAAGCTTTGCGTCTGGCCACTGAGAAAAGCGCTGATATTATTCTGTTGGATATGCGTATGCCGGTCATGGATGGCCTAACCTGTGCCCGCCATCTCAATAACTTGCCATCACCACCAGCCATCATTTTCTGTACTGCATTTGATGAGCATGCTCTTGAGGCTTTTTCGGTTTCGGCAGCGGGGTATGTGCTCAAGCCTGTTAGCCGAGAAGCATTACGTGAGGCCATGTCGCGTGCTTGTCGAGTGAATCAACTGCAGATGGAAAGTTTGCGTCAGCAGCCTGCAAACAATGAGCGTCCTGGTGCTCGCAGCCATATTACCGCGCGAACACACCGTGGCATTGAGCTTATTCCACTTGATGAAGTGCGCTACTTTTTGGCCGATCACAAATACGTCACTGTGCGTCATGAGCATGGTGAGGTGTTAATTGATGAAACGCTAAAAGACCTTGAAGAGGAGTTTGCTGACCGCTTCATTCGCATTCATCGTAATGCTTTGTTGTCATTGCACTTCTTAGAAGGATTGGAAGTGGTTGCCTCTGGCCAATACCGCGTGCGAATTCGTGGTGTAGACGAACGATTGGTGGTTAGTCGTCGACATTTGCCGGAGCTGCGCGAAACACTTCACCGCGTCTAACCTTGCAGTTCCCTCGAAGCCGGATACACTGCCATCAGTTATCCGCTTCGAGGCCTTTATGAGTTCACAACCTCCCCTTCGTATTGCTACCCGTCAAAGTGCCTTGGCTCTATGGCAAGCACATTATGTTGCAGATGCCTTACGTGCGCTAAATCCAGAATTAGTCGTCGAGCTGGTGCCGATGGTCACACAAGGCGATCGTATTTTAGATGTGCCGTTGGCCAAAATTGGCGGTAAAGGGCTGTTTGTGAAAGAGCTTGAGCTGGCCATGTTAGATGGTCGTGCCGATATCGCTGTGCACTCCATGAAAGATGTGCCTATGGCCTTTCCTGATGGGTTGTCACTGGCAGTTATTTGTCCACGCGAAGACCCGAGTGATGCCTTTGTTAGCTCTCGCTTTGAAAGTCTAGGCACCTTGCCGCAAGGTGCTGTCGTTGGTACCTCCAGTTTACGTCGACAATGTCAGTTACGGCGCTGGCGCCCTGACCTGCAAATCAAAGATTTGCGCGGCAACGTCAATACCCGGTTGGCACGTTTAGATGCCGGTGAATTTGACGCGATTGTGTTGGCCACTGCAGGCCTGTTGCGCTTAGAAATGGCTGACCGTATTCGACATCGTATTGCGCCTGAGTTGATGCTGCCCGCAGTTGGGCAAGGTGCTGTAGGTATTGAGTGCCGAACTGATGACGAACGCACACGAGCGCTGTTGGCACCTTTGGCGGATCACATAACTAGTCGTTGTGTGGCTGCTGAGCGAGCCATGAATACACGTTTGCAAGGCGGCTGTCAGGTGCCGATTGCCGGTTATGCCACTTATCAAGATGGGCGAATTCAGCTGCATGCCCGTGTCGGTGCAGTGAATGGCTCGCGCTTATTGGAAGAATCCATGAGTGGCCCAGAAGCGGATGCAGAGTTGATGGGTGTTGAAGTGGCTGAGCGTTTGTTAGCGGCTGGTGCAGATGTCATTTTGGCCGAAGTGTATGGCGACTCACATCAGGTGAAATAAATGTCGGCTGAGCTGGCGGGTCTTTGCATTTTAAATCCACGCTTGCCTGAGCAAGCGCAAGTGTGGACACAAGTCCTGCAGGCGCATGGTGCTAACGTTATTGAGCTGCCACTTTTGGCGCTGCGGTCATGTACTTTGAGTCAAGACGATAAGTCTAAGATATTAGACCTTGATCGTTACGATGCCTGTATTTTTGTAAGTGCCAATGCCGCTAAGTTTGGATTAGAGGCAGTAGCCAACTACTGGCCACAATGGCCTTATGGGCTCCCTGCGATTGCTGTTGGTGAGGCGACCGCAGCACCGCTACAGGCGGCAGCACTTAATGTATTACTCCCTGCAACAGCCGATAGTGAGGGTTTGCTGGCAATGCCAGAGTTGCAGGCAGAGCAAATTGCTGGCCAGCGTGTATTGCTGTTTCGTGGCAGCCAAGGACGAGAGCTATTATTGCAAACTCTAATGCAGCGCGGTGCACAAGTTGATGTGCTGGCATTGTATGAGGTGTTACTGCCGGCGTCGGCACAGGCTCAGTGGCAGGCCTTGTCGCATATGCCTGATGTGGTACTGCTGACTAGTCCAATGGTATGGCAGCACTGGCAACAGATTGCAGGTAAATTTGCGGTGCACCCGACCCTAGTTGTTTCTAGTGCGCGCTTGGCACAAACAGTGCAAGCGGCTGGCGCGAAAGATGTACGTGTAGTCAATGG